>JBAVHJ010000150.1:0-9327 GCA_049685715.1 Terriglobia bacterium
GGATTTCCAGCAATTGTTGTTTCTCTTCGATGGGAATGGAGAGGTTGGCCGCAATGGTATCCGCCAGTTTTTGCGGGTCGTCCACCTTGACGGCGGCGATCATGGTCTCGTAGTTCAGATTCTGGCTGAGTTTGACATACTGCTCAAACAGGGAGGTGGCCTGGTTCATCACGCTTTCATAGGCCGCCGGATTGGCAATCTTCACGGCCATCGGCTTGACCGTGGCCTGATAAAATCCCTCGTCGTTGTCCAATTGCAGAATCTTGGCACGCTCCAATCCTTCCACCAGCACCTTGACGTTCCCATCGGGGAGACGGAGTGACTGGACGATATTGACGATCGTGCCCACCCTGTAAATCTCGTCGGCCTTGGGTTCGTCGATCGTCGGGTCGTGCTGGGTGGACAGGATTATGCGTTTGTCTCTGCGGAGCGCTTCTTCGAGCGCCCGAACGGAGGATTCACGGCCGACCACGAAGGGGATCAACATGTGTGGAAAGATCACCACGTCGCGAATCGGCATCATGGGTACTTTGAAGGTCTCTTCTTTGTCTTTGGTATTGAACATAACCACTCTTGAAATAGTTTCCTTTCTCCCTAATTCAGATTTTCCCGGAAGCAAAAACTCACGTCCCGGGACTTACCCGGCCTTCTCCAAGAGGTTTGCCGAGATCTCCTGCGCCTCTACCATTTGCTTGGTGACGACAAACTCCCGTACCTTGCGCTGAGAAGGAATGTGGTACATGAGGTCAAGCATCAAGTCTTCGAGGATCACCCGTAACCCTCGGGCGCCGACTTTCCGTTCGAATGCTTGGACGGCCACGGTTTCAATAGCCTCGGGCTGAAACAACAGCTTGACGTTCTCGTATTCAAAGAGTTTCTGGTATTGACGGATCAAGGCGTTCTTGGGTTCCGTCAAAATCTCGATCAAGGCCTTAACGTCCAATCCGTGAAGTGTACCCACGACCGGCAAGCGCCCGACAAACTCAGGGATGAATCCAAACTTGATCAAATCCTCGGGCTGGGCCTTTTCCAGGATAGCTGTGTTCCGGAGGTCGGCTGGAGACGGCTGTTGCGCATGGAACCCCAGAGCCTTCCGTCCGAGGCGGCGCTCGATGACCTTCTCGAGCCCCACGAACGCCCCACCACAAATAAAGAGGATATTGGTTGTATCCACCTGGGTAAATTCCTGGTGCGGATGTTTCCGCCCGCCTTGCGGGGGGACATTGGCGACCGTTCCCTCCAGGATCTTAAGCAGCGCTTGTTGGACTCCTTCACCGGAAACGTCTCGGGTGATGGAAGGGTTCTCATCCTTGCGGCAGATCTTATCGATTTCGTCAATGTAGATGATGCCCTGCTGCGCGCGCGCAACATCGTAATTCGCGGCTTGAAGCAACTTCAAAATGATGTTTTCAACATCTTCCCCGACGTATCCGGCTTCGGTCAGGGTGGTTGCGTCGACGATGGCGAACGGGACATCCAGCATGCGGGCCAGGGTTTGAGCAAGGAGAGTCTTTCCCGTGCCTGTTGGCCCAATCAGCAGGATGTTTGACTTTGTCAATTCCACGTCGGAGCGGAACTTGGCGAGTTCGATCCGTTTAAAGTGATTGTAAACCGCCACCGCCAGCTTCTTCTTCGTTTTTTCCTGGCCGATGACATAAAGGTTGAGAAACTCATGAACCTCGCTCGGCTTGGGAAGCTTCTTCTGGGCCGACTGAGCCTGTTCCGTCCGGTCATCCTCGAGGATGCTGTTGCACACAGCAATACACTCGTCACAGATGAAGGCACGAGGGAACTCGTTGGGGGAAGAGATGAGCTTGCGTGCTTTGTCCTGGGTCTTGAAACAGAACGAACATCTCAAAACTTCATCATTATCAGTCCGCCTCACTCCTACACTCCCTTTCTTTTCAGGGGATTACCTCTGGTTAATCACTTGATCGATTATACCATACTCCTTCGCCTGGGCCGCCGTCATAATGAAATCACGGTCCACATCGCGTTGGATTCTCTCCAGGGGCTGTCCCGTGTGTTTCGCCAGGATGTCATTGGTGATCTCGCGCATTCGGAGGATTTCCCGCGCCTGAATATCAATGTCTGAAGCCATCCCGGAAATCCCTCCTGCTGAGGGTTGGTGGATCAGGATGCGTGAGTTGGGGAGGGCGAAACGCTTGCCCGGTGAACCCGCACACAACAGCAAGGCCCCCATTGAAGCCGCTTGACCTAAACAATAGGTTGTAATGTCGGGTTTCACAAATTGCATGGTGTCGTATATCGCCAAACCGGCTGTGATAACGCCGCCCGGGCTGTTAATGTAAATGGAGATGTCTTTATCGGGATCTTCGGATTCCAAAAAGAGCAGCTGGGCAATAACCAGGTTGGCCACGTTGTCATCAATGGGAGAACCGATCATGATAATGCTATCCCTCAGGAGCCGGGAATAGATATCGTAGGCCCTTTCGCCTCGGCTTGTCTGCTCGACCACCATCGGTATCAATGTCATTTTTGCCCTTATTCCAATATGCTGATTTGTTCCAGCTTCAAATACTAAGATGTGGTGTCTGGTTTGTCTAGTTGCGCGGGGCCAGAGACTATATCGGCATTTTCGTAAAGGAAGTTTAGAACTTTTCGGTTTGTCAACTGAGAACGAAGTTTATCCAGCGATCCATCCTTTGTCAAGTGCTGCTTGACCGTTGAGAATGGCTCCTGGCTCCGTTCCACCATTTTGGTCACCTCAGCATCCAACTCCTCTTCATGGACGGAAATATTCTCCTTCTTGGCGATGTGCTCGAGAATAAAAGTTACCTTGACATCGCGGATGGCGGATTCCCGATTGTCTTCCCTTAGTTTTTCCCATTCGATGGACAGCCCCCGGGGATCGACCCCTTGTTGGTACATGGAGCGGATTATCCCCTGCAATCGCGAATCGATCTGGGTCTCCACGAGCGCGTCGGGGATAGGGAAGGGGTTTTTCTCGATAATCTGATTGACCAGGGATTCGAGGGTACGGTTTTTTGCCCGATGCTTCTTGCCATCCTCAATATCCTTCCTGATTTTATCTTTGAGTTCAGCCAGGGTATCAAACTCTCCCAGCGTCTTCGCCAAATCGTCGCTAAGTTCGGGCAGAGACTTTGTCTTAATAGACTCGATCTTGACCTGATAGGATACTTGTCGGCCTGCCAGACGACGGTCGGAAAAGTCCTCTGGGTATTCAACCTTAAAATGGGCTTCTTCGCCTGCCGATTTCCCAAGCAAGTTCTCGGAAAACTCCTTCAATGTTTGGCTGCCGCCTATCTCAACCAAGAGATCCTTCGCTTCAAACGGTTTTTCGGGAGAGTTATCAGATTTCCGGGTGGGGTATGCAGTGAAATTCAACACCGCATAATCTCCACTTTGAACCGGGCGATCATTGACAAGGATGAATTCTGCTGATTTTTCCCGTAAATCATTAAGAGTATGCTCGATCTCCTCAACAGAAACCGAGATGGTCTCCTCTTCCGCCTTAAGTCCCTTGTAATCAGAAATCTCAATTGTGGGAAGCACTTCGAATTGCGCCTTGAAGGTAAGAGGCTTCTCCTCCTCCAGGACCAGGTCGTTTACCTCAGGCTGAGTGATGAGGGTGACGTTCTGCTCGGAAGCGGCCTCCCCAATCACTCGGGGAAGGAGCTTTTTCAATAGCTCCGAGCGTATCTCATGTCGAAATCGCTGCTTGACAACCCCCACAGGGACATGGCCAGGACGGAAGCCCGGGACATGTGCCATTTTTGCAAACTCGTGAGCCACTTCCTCGGCCTGTTTTTTCCAGTCCTCGGGAGGAATCTCAATGTCCAGCTCTCTCTTGCAGCCTTCTTTTTCAATCAGAACCGATTTCACCAGGATCCTTTCGCGTGACCTGGCCTTCCCTAAATTCGATCCTCCCTAGAAGGAGAGAACCGCTCGCGGCCAGGATTAGATCTATATGACAGGTTTCTTAAATGCGTGAATGAACTGTCAACAGGATTCCAAGCGTTCGTGAGTAACCCGTAGCTCAGGGAAACTGAAGCCTCCATACATCGATAATTTACTCAAACGCGCTTGTCGCTCTGTGGTGGGCAAGGAGGGAGTTGAACCCTCACTCCGAAAGGAACGGGATCCTAAGTCCCGCGCGTCTGCCAATTCCGCCACTTGCCCTCGTCGTGAGGACGTAGCACCACCGTTAAATCCCGCTGCTTCCCTCGGCCGGATCAACTCAAACCATCCTGCAAGTCAATGGGTTTGGAGCAAATTACAAGCATCACGTGTAGTATTTTCGGGACCCAGCAATCACGCCGATCGTTGCTGATCCTCTTCCATGAGGCATGAAAATGAGCGGGAATCCAGAGGGATCCGGCAGAAGGGAATTAAACAACAGAATATTGATAAATTCAAGTGGAAAAGTAACTTGCAGGGTTCGCTCGAAGGGACGGGTAGGACCGGTATCGACGGATACAGCTAGTGTGGTTCAGCCCGAAACAGGCGTGGGTGTCATCCGCTCTCCCCACCATCTTTTTTGCTTACGCAAAACTGGCGTTGGGGACCGTAAAACACTTCTTAATCAAGATCACTTCAGACGACGGGTGGCGCCGTTTTAAGGCACTTAATTTCTGCAGGGCGGAGAGACGCTTCGAGTATCGATAGGTCTCAGCTAAATAGATCTCTCCTTTGGAGTTGTAACACTCAACCTGGACTTCGTAGTAGTGATTGATCATATTTGTTTTTTGTTTGGACTCGCCCGCATTAAATATCAAAGTTTGGGAGGTCCTGTGCGGACAAGTTTTCGGAATCTCCTGGGTTACGGTGCTCAATGCTCCTCATGTTGACTGTCCTGTGCCCGGATACACGGGAATGAACATCAAAATGAGTGTCAAACATCGACGAATTCGGTCGCCTGAATTGCACATCATCATTCACAACCAGTGACTTTGCCTTCCCATATTATGCTTCTTAAGGGGGCTTTCCTTTCTCGCAGAACGATATTTCAGGTGGAATTTCTTATTCTGAAACACTCAATATCGTCGCGTTCCATCACCACCTTACACAACGCATTGTATATACCATCCGTTTTCAATGGGTGATTTGAATCACAAAAGAGCGATTTCGTCCGAGGCAGAACTGTTGGCAATTTCCGCAAGGATGATCGTAAAAGACAAATTTTCGTTAAGTTTCTATTAGCACAGCAGGATTCCGCTTGGCCGGTCACCGACCGAAAGTGCCAGAGCTCGCGAGATCAATCACCAGCATCCTTGCAGAAAGAGCATTGGTTCGTGGATCTGCCTTTCCAGGCAGACTTGGGGAGGTCTTGTCAAAAGGAGACCGTTACAGGCGAGGTCTCCGGCAGGATGAGCGTCTCTATGCCAACTTGAACGATGGAATCCCTACGGCTTTTTGGGCTTCCACCGGAGCACAGGATTCCGAGCTGCCATCACTTCATCGAGTCTGCCGACTCGAGTGTTGTGAGGAGCCTTCTTCACAAGATCCGGATCACTGGCGCATTCCTCGGCGATGGATTTCATCGCCTGGACAAAGAGGTCCAGTTCCCCGAGGGATTCGCTCTCTGTCGGCTCGATCATCAGGGCGCCATGGACAATCAGCGGAAAGTACACGGTCGGAGGATGGAAACCGTAATCCATCAGCCTCTTGGCGATATCCATGGTCGTTACGCCATACTTGTTCTGAAGCTTGTCCGAGAACACCACCTCATGGAGGGAGGGTTGATCGAAGGGGAGATCATAGATGCCCTTCAACTGGGATCGAATATAGTTAGCGTTGAGGACTGCGTCTTCCGAGGTTTTTTTGAGTCCATCGGGCCCATTGGTCAGGATGTAAGCCAGGGCTCGTACCAGCATTCCGAAATTGCCGTAGAACGACCTGACACGTCCTACGGATTGAGGACGTTTGAAATCATAGGAGTATTTTCCATTCTCCTCCTTGATGATCAACGGATAGGGAAGAAAGGGTTCGAGATGTGACTTGGCTGCCACGGGTCCGGCTCCCGGCCCGCCTCCCCCGTGCGGGGTTGAGAAGGTCTTATGCAGGTTGAGATGCATCACATCAACCCCAGAATCGCCAGGGCGGGTCACACCGAGAAGCGCGTTCATGTTGGCCCCGTCCATGTAAACAAGTCCCCCCTTTGAATGGAGGATATCTACAATGGCCAGCAAGTCGCTCTCGTAAACGCCCAAGGTGTTGGGGTTAGTCAGCATCAGGGCAGCCACGTCTTCTGTCACCGCATTGCGCAAGGCCGCGATATCGACGCACCCCCGATCCCCAGACTTGATGTTCTCGATCTGATAGCCCGCAATTGCGGCGCTGGAGGGATTGGTGCCGTGGGCGGAATCGGGGATCAGGATTTTCTTCCGCGCATTTCCCTGGGAGTGGAGATAGGCACGGATCATCAGGATACCGGTCAGTTCACCCTGCGCCCCTGCCGCCGGCTGCAGGCTTACCGCGTCCATGCCCGTGACTTCCTTAAGGCATTCTTCCAGCATGTACTGAATCTTCAGGTTGCCCTGGCACAGCTCCTCAGGTAAATAAGGATGGGATTGGGCAAAGCCCTCATATCGAGCCACAACCTCATTGATCTTAGGATTGTACTTCATGGTGCAGGATCCGAGGGGATACATGCCCAGGTCGATTGCGTAATTCCATGTGGAAAGACGCGTGAAATGACGCACCACATCCACTTCACTGACTTCCGGGAAATCTTCGATGGCTTTTCGCAATGATCCAGGATCAAATACTGCGTCCGGCGCCACTTCGGGAACCTCACACGGAGGCAAGGCGACTCCTCGTTTGCCCGGCATGCTTCTTTCGAAGATCACTCCTTCATTCTGACTCACATGGGTGGTTGCTTTGCGGATTTTTTCGTTGCTCATAGGCGGGGGTGTCATCCGTTTTGATAGAGGTCCACGAGGGCATCAATCGAGGCCTTGGGGGTCTTTTCAGTGACACACATCAGTTCGGCATTCTTGAGTTTCGGATAGAACTGCTTCAATGCGAATCCCCCGACCAGTTGATGTTTCCACAATTTCCGGTCTGAGAACTTTCGCCGCTCCTTGGAGCGGATCACAAACTCATTAAACCGGGGACTCTCAAAGAGGACCTCCACCGTCTCAACGGTCTTGAATCGGCCGATGGCGTAGTGGGCTTTGGAGACATTCTGGATCGCCACTTCCCGGAGGCCATGCTTGCCCAGGAGAGAGAGGTAGATCGTGCACATCAAGGCGCACAACGCCTGGTTAGTGCAAATGTTGGATGTGGCTTTCTCACGGCGGATATGCTGTTCCCGCGTGGCCAGGGTCAACACATAACCCCGCCGCCCGCCGGTGTCCACCGTTTGACCCACCAGTCGACCTGGCATCTGGCGGACATATTTGTCCCGCGTGGCGATGAATCCCAGTACGGGCCCCCCGTAACTGATCGGGATGCCCAGCGATTGACCTTCGCCGGCCACAATGTCCGCGACCGGCTGACCCGCCTCCGTGGTTTGACCCGGGGGGCGCAGCAGACCGAGCGAGAGAGACTCTGCGACCGTGACGATCAGGAGGACGCCCTTTTCGTGGGCTAACTGGGCAAGCACATTGAGTGGCTCGACGTTTCCGAAAAAGTTCGGGGATTGGATGATCACGGCAGCGATCTTATCGGACAGTTTTTTTTTCAGATCATCCAGATCGACCTGTCCGTTTTCGGCAAAAGCCAAGGTCCGCACCTTGGTATTCAGGTGCTTGGTGTAGGTGAGCAGCACTTGGCGGTATTCCGGGTGCACTGTCTCGGCGACGAGAAAATCGTTGCGTCCAGTAATTCGCTGGGCCATGAGGGCGCTTTCGGTCATGGCTGTCGCTCCATCGTACATGGAGGCATTCGCCACGTCCATGCCGGTCAGCTGGCACATTAAGGACTGGAATTCAAAGATAGCCTGAAGGGTTCCCTGGCTGACTTCGGGTTGATACGGAGTGTAAGCAGAATAAAACTCAGTTCGGGAAATGAGATGATCGACCACGACCGGGATAAAGTGGTGGTACATGCCCGCCCCGAGAAATGAAACCCATCCCGTGGCATTCTCAGCGGCGCAGGATTTAAAGAACTCCAGCAGGGCAGGTTCAGAGAGTGCGGCAGGAAGATTGAGCGAGCGTTTAAGGCGGATGGCAGCAGGGAGGTGAGAGAACAATTGATCAGCAGCCTCCAAACCCATGGTTTGGAGCATGTGCTGTCGCTCGGCGTCAGATTTGGGAAGGTAGCGCATTATTCGGCGGCCTCTTCCCGGACGTACTCATCGTATTCTTCCGCAGACATGAGCTCCTCCAGATCCGGGGGGTTTTGAATCTTGATCTCAATCAGCCAAGCTTCCCCGTGCGGATCACTGTTAAGGACCTCGGGAGAATTCACCACCGCCTCGTTGATTTCCGTCACATCACCGGCCACCGGGCAATAGATCTCGGAGACGGCCTTGACGGACTCGACTGTGCCGAACGATTCATTGGTATCAAAGTGATCGCCGACCTTGGGCAGTTCAACGAACACAATGTCGCCCAGTTGCTTTTGCGCGTAGTGGGTAATCCCGACGGTCCCCGTCTTCCCGTTCACCCGGATCCACTCATGCTCCTTCGTGTATAAACAGTCTTCTGGGTACTTGCTCATAATCCCTCGGTCATTCTTAGTGTTTTCTCTTCTTGAGATGATCCAACATTACCGCTGACGATTGGTTTATGTTGGGTTGATTCGAGGCTTTTCGACTTAGGTGTTGAATGAATGCAATTGACTCTGACTGGAACTAAGAGAACCGTGAGGTCCAAGCTACTTGGGCCGTTTATAAAAGGGTGTAGCGACGATTTGTGCAGCCACCTGGCGATTTCGGATTTGGATTCGGATCTCCGTCCCGATTCCTGAGTGGTCGACCGGCACGTAAGCCAAGCCGATGTTCTTTTTCAGGAACGGTGCGGGTGATCCACTGGTGACATGGCCCACCGTCTGGTCTTGAATCAGGACCGGGTAGTGTTCCCGCGCAATTCCCGGTTCCAACATTTCCAATCCCACCAGAATACGCTTGACTCCCTCCTGTTTTTGCCGGAGGAGGATCTCGCTGCCGTTAAATTTGCCCTTCTGGAGTTTGCATATCCAGCCCAGATCAGCTTCTAACACGGTGGTCGTATCATCAATTTCGTGGCCGTACAGGGCCATTTTAGCTTCCAACCGCAAGGTGTTGCGCGCGCCGAGGCCCGCGGGAGCAATCCCTTCTTTCGCCCCCACTTCCATGATGCGGTTCCACAAACGTTCCGATTCCACCGGGGGAAAATAAATTTCAAATCCATCCTCCCC
>JBAVHJ010000151.1:0-6839 GCA_049685715.1 Terriglobia bacterium
CATCAGGGCGTTGAGCGATGGCGAGAAACACCAGGTGTTGCTCGGAGTCACCGGTTCGGGAAAGACGTTCACTATTGCCAAAGTGATCGAGGCGGTGAACCGTCCCACCCTCGTGATGGCTCACAACAAGACCCTGGCCGCGCAGCTTTACCAGGAGTTCCGCACCTTTTTTCCACACAACGCAGTCGAATATTTCGTGTCTTATTACGATTACTATCAGCCGGAGGCCTATCTGGCTGCGACCGATACCTACATCGAAAAAGAAGCCACCATTAATGAAGAGATCGATAAGTTGCGGCTCTCGGCGACCAAGTCCCTCTTCGAGCGCCGGGACTGCATCATTGTGGCCTCGGTGTCCTGCATTTACGGCCTCGGCTCACCCGAAGCCTATTATGGGATGTTGATGTTTCTGGAAAAGGGCCAGCACATCTCGCGGAAGGAGATTGTGCACCGGCTGGTGGAAATCCTCTACGAGCGGAATGATGTGGAGTTCAAGCGTGGGACCTTCCGGGTGCGCGGGGACGTCATTGAGGTCTTCACGACTTATTCCGACGATGCGCTTCGGATCTCGATGTGGGGGGATGAGATCGAGAGTCTCTCTCGTATTGATCCGCTGACCGGAGCCGTCAAAGAAACCTTCATCCGAATGCCCATCTATCCGCGAACGCATTTTGTGATGCCGCGCTCGACGCTGGAGATCGCCATTGAGCGAATCCTGGGCGAAATGGAGGACTGGGTGCCGCGGCTCGAGGCCAGGGGAAAACTGATCGAGGCGCAGCGCTTGCGGCAGAGAAGCCTCTTCGACGTGGAGATGATCCGGGAGATCGGATATTGTCACGGCATCGAAAACTACTCACGGCATTTCAGCGATCGACGGCCGGGTGAAGCCCCCCCGACGCTGCTGGATTACCTCCCGCGCGACGCCCTCTTGGTCGTGGACGAAAGTCATCAAACGATTCCACAGGTTCGCGGTATGTACCATGGCGACCGCTCCCGTAAAGAGAATTTGGTCAACTATGGATTCCGTCTACCCTCGGCTCTCGACAACAGGCCTTTGACCTTCGAGGAATTTGAGCACCGGGTCAACCAGGCCATTTATGTCTCGGCCACCCCGGGCCCCTATGAACTGACAAAAACAGGGGGTGTTTTTGTGGAGCAGGTGATCCGGCCGACGGGACTGGTGGATCCGGCAGTCGAGGTCCGCCCCGTAAAAGGACAGGTCGATGATTTGATGCATGAAATCAAATTGCGCGCAGAGAACAGGGAGCGCGTCCTGGTCACCACCCTGACCAAGCGCATGGCAGAGGATCTGACGGAGTACCTCACGGAGACGGGGGTGCGATGCCGCTACCTGCATTCCGACATTGAGACCCTGGATCGAATCAAAATCCTGCGGGATCTGCGGAAAGGGGAGTTTGATGCCCTCATCGGAATCAATTTGTTGCGAGAGGGCCTCGACTTGCCCGAGGTTTCGCTGGTGGCAATTCTCGACGCCGACAAAGAGGGTTTCCTGCGGTCCTCAGGATCGCTCATCCAAACAATCGGCCGCGCGGCGCGCCACCTCCACGGGAAAGCCATTCTCTATGCCGAAGTGATGACCGATTCCATGGCAAAAGCGCTTGCGGAAACCAATCGCCGGAGGGCGATCCAAATCCGGTATAATCAGGAAAATCACATTACGCCGGAATCTATTATCAAGCCGGTGGATATGGTTCTGGTCTCGATCGCCTCAGCCGATTATGTCGAGGTGGAAACGGATTTGGCGGATGAAATGTGGGTTGCAGAACCTGAGAAACTAGGTGAGCTCGTTGCCAAGCTGGAGCGCCAAATGCGCGATGCGGCAAAGAAATTCGAATTTGAAAAAGCTGCTTCGCTGCGGGACCGGATCCGCGAACTCAAATCGCGGGCTGTGTCTTCTGTGATGTAATATGTAACATCAAAGTCCAAGGTTCAACGTCTGAAGTCCAAGGTCCGACGCCTTTGGTTTACATACTGTCAGTAATGTCAGTTGCTGGAACGAGTGCCGCAGGCCGACCAGCCGGGTCGCTTGAAATCGACTCATCCCTCGAGTTGCAGGACTCTTCTGTCGCCTCGCATCAAGTTACGTTGCTTGCGACAAGTTCCCAGTTCTTCGTTTCCGAGAACATTTCTCCGGTCGCGTTTACAAATGCGCCATGGGCGAAGGCATCACCCTGGAGCTGGTACATCATCCACGCCGTCGGATAACCCAGGTAACCATAAACCCCGTTGAAACAAGGCGGCGACGCCCCTGTGCAGCTCGGCTGGCCTTGGACGTCATTATGATTGGGACCAATGAGGGTGCCTTTAAGCTTCGTAATGCCACTCGGCACCACGTCATAGTAGGCTTGGATGGACTGCTCACCGGGGATCTGAGGGAGCTGGGTGGGAGGTGAGATGGGAAAGTCCGCAGAACCATCAACGAGGAATATTGATCCGTGGACCAGGTTCCGGGTATCGGTGCAACTCTGCGGGCTGCCACACCACACCTGGGCGGGGAGTTCGATTGGAACCACGGTTTTAATTGACCCGGCTGATTTGATCACGGCATTAATAGCCCCGCTTGCCCCTTGAGAGTGCCCGAACGCCCCGATCTGATTGACGTTGAGCTTGTGGAAAAAGGGACTCGCAGCATTATTGTTTGCGGTGACCAGGAAATTTGCGGCGTCCAGTATGGTTTGGCCCGCGCCGGTGTTCTTGTCCTCCGTTGCGATCACCACAAAACCCCAGGAAGCCATGTGAGTGAGCAGATAGGCATAATTGCTCGACAGGGAATTGGTTCCATTCCCCCAGGTAAGAATGGGATGCAGGAAGCCATTAGCGCCGAGGTTTGTCGGATAATACAGATCGAACCGGTTCCCGGACGAATCACAGCAGGCCGCGCCCGGGCTCACCGTCACAGCCCACGGGCCGGAGGCGTAATATTTCAGCTCGATGGTGCCCGTGGGATAATTCAGTGGATTGCACCCCTGCAAGACGGCGATGACCGCAACCACGGCCAAAGCCGATAACCATCGATATCGTGGAGTGTCCATTCATCCCTCCTTGGTTTTCTTTTCCCCCGGAGACAAACCTTGAAGCTGAAACCCGACGATCGCGCGTTTAGATCCTATTCCGTTTCTACCCTGACCCCTGACACCCGGTACCCGACACCTTCTCCCTCATCCATTCACAAACGCCTTCCGTCCTGCAAATCGGGCCCGAGGCCCGAGGGCTTCCTCGATGCGCAGAAGCTGATTGTACTTCGCAATGCGCTCGCTCCGGCAACCGGATCCGGTCTTGATCTTGCCGCCACTGACCCCGACGGTCAGGTCGGCAATGGTGGCATCCTCTGTTTCGCCTGAGCGGTGTGAGACAAAAATTCCATAGCCCGCCTTACGCGCCGTTCGGATGGCATCCAGAGTTTCCGTGAGCGTTCCGATCTGATTGAGCTTTATCAGGACGGAATTGGCGACTCCTTCCTTAATGCCACGGGCGATAATCTGGGGATTGGTGCAAAACACATCGTCACCGACCAACTCGATCTTCTTGCCGAGCACTCGCGTCAACTCCTGCCAGCCCTCCCAATCGTTCTCCGCCAATCCGTCCTCCAGAGACACAATGGGGTATTGCCGCACCCACTTCTGCCACAACTGAATCATTTGGGCACTGCTCTTCTTGGTCTTGGTGGATTTCCAAAATACGTACTTACCCGATTCGTACAGTTCACTGGCTGCGGGATCGAGGGCAATGGAAATCTGCTTCCCGGTTTTATATCCGGCGGATTCAATGGCCTGGAGGATGACTTCAACAGCCTCTTCGTTTGATTTCAATTCCGGCGCAAATCCTCCTTCGTCGCCCACCGCCGTGCTGTAGCCCTTCTTCTTCAGAATGCCTTTGAGCGCGTGAAATGTCTCAATCCCCATCCGGATGCTCTCGGAGAACTTCGTCGCGCCGTGGGGAACGAGCATGAACTCTTGAAAATCGACGTTGTTATCCGCGTGCCGACCTCCGTTGATCACATTCATGCTGGGGACAGGAAGCAGGTTGGCGCTTCTCCCGCCGAGGTAACGGAAGAGCGGGATCCCTTTCGTCCGCGCGGCAGCCTTGGCCACTGCCAGTGAAACCCCAAGAATGGCATTGGCGCCGAGTCTGGACTTATTGAGTGTGCCATCCAGGGCGATCATCTTCCGGTCAATGGCGCCTTGATCAAAGGCAATCATCCCCCGCAGCCGGGGCGCAATGATCTTATTCACGTTGACGACGGCGGTTTGAACGCCTTTGCCGAAATACCTCTTCGATTTTGTGTCCCTCAGCTCCATGGCCTCCCGCTCGCCGGTCGAAGCTCCGGAGGGAACAATGGCTGAACCGCATTCACCGTTTCTTAGATAGACTTCGACCTCTACGGTGGGATTTCCACGGGAATCCAGAACTTCACGGGCATGAACTGACTTCACGGTCGACATAATTCAAGTCCTCTCTTTTAGGAAAGATCGTAATAAGGGCATTCCTCGGAAGAATGCTCCCTGGAATTGGCTGTTGACGATTCAAGACTCAAACACCCGGGAATCATAGCAAACGACCGGTGATTCCGCTATGGCGGGTACAAAATCCTCGCCGGGTTGCGTCCCCTCTCCGGGTGCCGCACGTATCGTCCGCCTCGGACGATGCCTGCGATAGGCCGGACAGAGAGGAAGCGTTGAGGACGTCGTATCCTGCCACTGCTTGCATTCGCAGGCACGTCAAAAACGCATGCCTGCGGCACCCAAACAAAGAGCACAGGCCTGCGGCACTACGGGCTGGCACTCTATGATAAGATCATGATCGAAATGGAAAACACACCGATGACGAAGACGCTGTACGTGCTGGTCGCTATGGTGGGGATCACTGCCACCGCGATGTTTTATTACGAGGCATGCTCCAATCCAAAGGAGACGACGATGAAGCTTAAGGAAGGTGATCCGGCTCCTGATTTCGAACTCCCCTCGCAAGCCGGACAACAGGTGCGCTTGTCCAGCTTTCAGAACAAGAAGAACGTCGTACTCTATTTCTACCCCAAGGACAACACCCCGGGATGTACCCGGGAGGCCTGCAGTTTTCGCAATGATCTGGCGCAGTTCGCGTCGAAGGACACAGAGGTCGTGGGCGTTTCATTGGACACCATTGAATCCCACCAGAAATTTTCCCAGAAGTACGGGTTGAATTTTACTTTGCTGAGCGATCGCGACCGGTTAGCCACCAGTGAATACGGGGTGATGGGAAGCTTCCTGGGGCTGAAATATGCCAGGCGGACGACCTTTGTGATC
The DNA here is from genome assembly GCA_049685715.1 of Terriglobia bacterium. Taxonomy (GTDB): domain Bacteria; phylum Acidobacteriota; class Terriglobia; order JAIQFV01; family JAIQFV01; genus JAIQFV01. Next base: position 5,304 of record JBAVHJ010000151.1, read on the forward strand.
GATAAGTCGGGGATCATCCGTAAGATCTTTGACAAAGTCGACGTCAGCAAACACAGCGAGGAGTTGCTGGCAGCCCTCGAGCGTTTGTCGGTAGGGGGCGTTAAGAATTAGGGGAAATTCCGTCCCGCGGGGTTTCGCTGATATCACGCAAGATTTATGCCCTGGAATTCCTTCTCCGAGGGGAGGGATGAAATCTATCAGCGAATGCTCTCAAGCAGCATTAAGCAGGCAGGGGCATCCAGCACGAATTCAGATGCTCACGCCACAATATCCTCGAACAGCACCGTCGAAAGGTACCGCTCGCCGAAGCTGGGAATAATGGCAACGATCATCTTGCCTTTGTTTTCCGGGCGAGAACCCACCTTCAAAGCGCAGCTGGCAATGGCGCCCGAGGAGATTCCTACAAAGATTCCTTCCTCTCTTGCAAGGCGGCGCGAGATCGCGATGGATTCATTCAGCGTCGCCCGATAGACCTCATTGTAAAGTTTAGTATCAAGAATCTTAGGCACGAACCCCGCACCGAGTCCCTGGATCTTATGAGGGCCGGGGGCTCCACCCGAAAGCACCGGTGAGGTGTCCGGTTCAACTGCGACCAACTGCACCGAGGGCTTCCGTTCACGCAAATACCTTCCAACGCCTGTGATTGTCCCGCCGGTCCCTACTCCTGCAACAACGATATCCACAGCTCCGTCCGTGTCATCCCAGATTTCTTTTCCCGTGGTCCGGTAATGAACCTCAGGATTGGCGGGATTGTCGAACTGGTGGGTCAAAAATACTTTGGGAAGGGACCGGGCCAGCTCCTCTGCCTTGGCGATGGAGCCTTTGATTCCCTCGGTTCCCGGGGTCAAGACCAGTTCGGCGCCCAGCGCCCGCAGCACCTTTCGCCGCTCCAGCGACATGGTTTCCGGCATGGTCAGGATGCAGCGATAGCCTTTCGCCGCACAAACGAACGCGAGGGCAATTCCCGTATTGCCGCTGGTGGCTTCGACAACAACGGTGTCCTTGTCGAGCAGACCGCGCTTCTCGGCGTCATCAATCATAGAAAGCCCGATCCGGTCTTTGACACTGGACATGGGATTCATTGATTCCAGCTTCAGCACAATGTCAGCCACGGCGCCGTCCCTGACCCGATTCAATCGAACCAGCGGCGTGTTTCCAATCGTCTCCGTAATTGAGTTCTTGATGTTGGCCATTCGAAGTTCCTCCAGAGGTTCACTCGAAGAGTGCAAAACGAAGGTGTTACACAAGTCTGCCACAACGGATGAAGTGAAACGGGTATTCTATGCAAATTGTCATAGAACGCAACCAGAAAGAATCCTCTGATCGGGTTGGAGGCAGATCAAATCGACTGCTAATCAAGGCCCGGCCACTAAGAGGAGCACAAGCCGCAACGGGCCATGCACACCGGTCACCAGAACCTTCTCGATATCGGCGGTCCGACTGGGGCCGGTGATGAGAGTGGTGCAGCTGGATAGACTTCCTGCAACAAAAGACTGCGAATTCATCCATTCATCAAGAGAATGGAATACCTGGGAG
>JBAVHJ010000152.1:0-9209 GCA_049685715.1 Terriglobia bacterium
TGAAGAGGAAGATACGTTGCCTCATATTACAGGTAACCGAAAGGAGACTGTGATATGGAACGTGAACGTTTTCGGGTCAGGGACCGACATTCGACATTTGTTTCATCCACAGATTTCGCGGAAGGCGCGGAGGGGTTAGGTGATAGGTAATAGGGGATAGGGGATTGGGAAAAGCAGTTCAAGGTCCAACCCGCCACGGCGGCCAGGAGTTCAAAGTCGTAGCATGACTCCAAACATCATGCGGGTTTATTCGCTTCTAAGAGCAACCATCGGATCCACCCGAATCGCCCTTCGTGCGGGAAGATAACTGGCTACCAGCCCCACAACAATTAAGAAGATCGCCACCAGAAGGAGCGTAACTGCATCGGTGGCCCCGATTCCAAACAGGAGACTTTGCATGACCCGGCCCATAATCAAAGCCCCCAACAATCCTGCTAGAATTCCTCCGCCTGTCAGATAGAAGCCGTGCTGTAAAACCAAACTGAGAATGTTGCCTCGTTGAGCTCCCAGCATGATGCGCACGGCGATGTCCCGCGTCCCTTGCGTGACCACATCAGAGAGGACACCATAGAAACCGATCGCGGCCAGGACGAGCGCGAAGGCTGCGAAACTGCCCAGCAACGCCATAGAGAACCTCTGCCGCGCCAGGGAATGCTGCAGTCGTTCATCCATTGCGGCGATATCGTATACAGCAATATTCGGATCGACGCTGTGAATCGCACCTATGAGGGCGCCGGACATGGCAGCGGGATCCGGAGCGGTGCGGGCCACCACGTAGAGGCTGGTTGTGCTTCTCTGTTTATATGGAAAGTACAGCGTGACACGGCCACTGGAATCCAAACCATATTGCTTGACTGTCCCAACGACGCCTACGATGGTGTAATAAGGCGTGCCGGGTCCATCATCGGGACGTATTCGCTTACCGATCGGATCTTCATGGGGCCAGATACGTTGCGCGGTCTTATCATCCACCAGGATGACCGGTTGGCCATCTTTCGTGTCGCTGTCGGTGAACACCCGGCCTTTGATCAAGGGGATCTTCATCACCCGAAAATAGTCAGGCGAGATTCCGCGAACATCCGCCTGAATCTCAGGTTCGTTGGCAGGAGGTACATAACCCTCTACCGTCACGGTTCCCCAAAATGCTGCCGAGGTCAAGGGCAGAGCGGAAATGACGCCCTGCACGTTGACTCCCGGCAGGCTCTTGATCTTTCCCTGCACGTCTTCAGCGAACCGGGTCTTTGCCGACACGTCCTGATACTGGGGATCGGTTAGAGAGATCCGCATGGAAATAACGTGATCGGGGCTGAAGCCGGGAGGCACCTCCAGCAGCCTCACAAAACTGCGGATCAACAGGCCGGCACCTACCAGCAGCATCAGAGAGAGGGCCAGTTCGCCAGCCACGAGCAAACTGCGCAACTTATGCCGCTTCACATCGAAGCCCCCTCCGGATTGCGAGCTTCGCCCGCCGGACTTAAGTGCGTCATTCAAGTCGATTTTCAACGCCTGCAGTGCTGGAGCAAGTCCGAAAAGCAGGCTGGTCAGCAGAGAAACCGACAGGGTGAAGAGCAGCACCCGGCTATCGATACCGATTTGACCGACCCGGGGAATGTTGCCGGGATTGAAAGCGCGGATTGCAGTCAATCCAAAGCTGGCCACCACCAGACCGCCAGCTCCGCCCAGCAGGCCAAATACCACGCTCTCGGTGAGCAACTGCCGGATCAACCGGTGACGGCTGGCTCCAAGCGCGGTCCTTAAGGCTATCTCTTTCTGCCTGCCCATGGCCCGCAACAGCAACAGGTTGGCCACATTCGCGCTTGCAATCAGCAGAACCAGAAAGACTGATCCAAACAGCACCAACACAGTAAGCCTTACATTGCCCACCACCTGTTCCAGAACCGGAACCACGCTGATCGTGAACGTTCGGTCCCGATGACGAGTCTCACGGATGTAATTGGCCACGATGTCAACGGAGGCCTGCGCCTGGCTCAGGCTGACCCCGGGCTTAAGCCGTGCCAGCACGTTGTAATTCTCGTCGTCATAATCGTTGAGCATTCCCGCGGACAGCGGCAGCGGCAGGAATATCTCGGCTTTCTCCAGACCCCCGATGGTCTGCAACACCTCATGGTTGAGCTCAAACGAAGGCTCCAACACCCCGACGACCGTATGGAGCTTGCCGTCAATGACCAGGCTCCGTCCGACGACCTGCCGGTCGGAGCCGAACAACCTCGTCCACAGCGCATAGCTAAGCACCGCTGAGTTGGGTTGTCCCGGCTTGTCTTCCTGGGGCAGCAGCGAACGTCCGATCATCGCCTTCGCCCCCAGCATGTCCAGAAGCGTCGAAGTGGTGCGCACTGCCTGCAGCCGCTCCGGCTGCGTTAATCCTGTCAGCGTCGCCGTCCTGCCGATCGCGAGGGCGAGTTCATCGAATGCCTTGTTCTGGGTTTGCAGGTCATTGAACTGCCCTGGGGACGGCCAATCCTGCGCAATTCCAATTCCAGGTGAACGCAGCCACAGGACTGCAAGACGGTCCTGGTCAGGATACCCCAGGGGACGCAGAAGCAGCGCGTTGATCACGCTGAACATGGCTGTGTTGGCCCCAATTCCGATTGCCAACGAAAGCGTAATAATGAGAGCCGTGCCGCTGCCCTTGCGGAGGGTTCGGAGGGCGTAACGGAGATCTTGAACGAGCTGACTCATGGAGGTGTTGCCGATGCAATGCAGGAGGTCCCGCTGCCATTCGTTCATGAAGCCTGTCCCCTTTCCTGATGTGGCCTGATGAAATTGGCCTGGAATAGTTCCTTGCCGCTCATGGCGGCGGCTTCCCGGGGGTTGGCCAAGGCAAAGCGGTCGGTGCTCATCGCTCACCAAAAATGGCGCCGCGTTCGGCGAGCAGTTGCCTCAAGATCGAACGGTGGCATCGGTTCTCGTCCTGACAATAGCACCCCAGCGAGAAATCGGTCGTGTGGGAAAGCGCGGCCAAAAAATCGAGGATCTTTGCAGCGCCGGACTGGTTCATTTCAGATCGAAATTTACGCTGAAACGCAGACCACGCCTTTTCATCCCGTGCCGACTGCCCCTGCTTCATGAGCTCCTGGCTGGGCGCAAGATTGGGCAGCCAGACATCGTAAAAATCGCGACTGGCATATTCTGCCTTTGGAACTCCTCTCGGAGGTCTGCGAACAGTGCCCAAACGCAGGCCTTCACGCACTTGCCGGGGAGAACCAAGTCTTACGATCAGTATCGGCATATCAGGGAACCTTTGTGCCAAGAACGTCAATCCGTTCGATGGCAGGTGGCTTGGCCAGGAGTTCCGCCGCCTTCGCCATGAGCGCTTGGGCGATGGGACCATTCAAGTGAGCTTGACGGCTGCTTTCATCAGCGAACGCGTCGAATACGCCAAAGGTCGACGGCCCCAATCGCAACGCGAACCACAGGGGCGTCGTCGCTTCCTGATTGGCCAGGGTTAGTCCGGTTTCCAGGAAATTCGCGACGTCGTTTTCTTTCCCGGCTTTGGCTTCCAAGCGCGCGAATAGTGCAACTTTTAACATTGGATTTTTCCTTATCAGTTTCAGGCATCACGAGGATAGCGCCCGGGCAGCAAATCCGCTATTGGCAAGATCGCCAATTTTGATAGAATAGTTGCCATGCGAATTCACCTTCTGGTATTGGATGATGTTTTTGATACGGGTTTGGCGACACTGCTGGATGCGTTTGAGACGGCGAACGAACTCGCAGAGATGTCCGGTCTGACTTCCCTGCGGTTCGACGTGGCGATCGTCGGGGTGCGCAAGGTGGTCAAGACGTCACAAGGGCTGATTGTTCCGGTTGTCCCCGTGCCGAAGCGGATTATTCCCGATTGGGCGGTCGTTCCAGCGATTGGATTCAAAATGCCCGGCCCGCTGCAGATGGCTCTGGCAAGACCCGATGTGAGCGACGTCGCCAACACGCTTCGCTCGTATGCGGATCGGGGGGTGGCGACGGCGGCGGCCTGTATCGGGACCTTTGTGCTTGCCGAGTCAGGATTACTGGATCACCAGGACGCGACCACCACCTGGTGGCTGGCTCCGTTATTTCGTCAAAGGTATCCGAACGTTCGCCTCGATGAATCGAGCATGATCGTAAAATCCGGGAAGTTCGTTACGGCGGGAGCGGCGCTCAGTCACATGGACCTGGCTTTATGGATCATCAGGCAAAAGAGCCCGCGGCTGGCCGCCTTGACAGCAAAATATCTGGTGGTTGATTCGCGGCCGTCGCAGTCCGCCTATATCCTGGTCGATCACCTCGCTCATTCCGATCCTCTCGTGGAACGGTTCGAGCGCTGGGCGCGAGGGGCGCTGACGTGCGGTTTTTCACTTGAAAATGCCGCCGCCGCTGCTTCGTCGAGCAAGAGAACACTAGCTCGCCGCATGCAGGTGGTCCTGGGAAAGTCGCCGCTGGCTTACTTTCAGGATTTGCGCGTGGAGCGCGCGGTGCATCTGTTGAAGACGACGGATCAGAGCGTCGAAGAAATCGCTGCCCAAGTCGGCTACTCCGATGGCGTCACGCTGAGAACGCTTCTCCGCCGCCGGCTGGGGCATGGGGTCAAGGAAATCAGAAGCAGTCTGTAGAAAAAGGGGACAGCCGCGAATGGCACTAAGTTAAGGGATTCCATCTTTCCGAGGCCTGATCGGTCTCGAGTCCGCTTCAGCGGACTTGCTTTGAGACAGCCCGCCGGTTTACCGGCGGGAAGGGAGCAAGCAATTTTCTGCAAGCCCCGATTGATCGGGGCTTGGGTGATTTGCAAGCGCCCCGTTAACGGGCCGCCCGGGGCCTCAACCCCGATGAATCGGGGTGAATGGACGGGAGGCGATCCCTTCCCGCCGCTCAAGCGGCGGGCTGGTAAAAGACAAGGCCGCCGAGGCGGCCTTCAAACGAATTCCGTCGTCCTGCATCCCTTAACTGAGTGCCATTCGGGACAGACACCTCTTTCCAAGCAATCTTCAAATTTCTCTAAGAACAGGTGTCTGTCCCCATGACATGATATTGGGCTAAGGCGCATTGGGGCGGAAAGGAATCGTCGTGAGCGGCAGCTTAGTGAATTCGTTGGCAGTCACGGTTCTCCCCGCGATTCCCAGCGAGGTGATTTGGTCGTATTTTGTCGGTGGAGTGGTTCTTGCAATCGGGCTGGTCGCAATTTTCCTTCGCGGTGATTGGCAAAAGGCGCGAGGGTTCGACAAGCTGATTCTGTTCGGGCCGCTTTTTTACGCAGCGCCACTCGCGGCCTTCGGCGCCGAGCATTTCACGGTGACCCAGGCCGTCGCGTCGCTCGTCCCGGCGTGGATTCCGTGGCATCAGTTTTGGGCGTTCTTCGTGGGCGCTTGCTTTATCGCAGCCGCGCTCAGTGTGGTAACGAAGATTCAGGCGCGTCTCGCGGCGAGTTTGCTCGCCTTGACGTTTTTCCTTTTCGTTGTACTGATGGACGCCCCGGGTTGGGCACGACATCCGGGGAATCGGTTTGCGCTGGCACTCACCCTGCGGGAATTATCCTTCAGCGGCGGCGCTCTGGCGCTGGCCGCCTGCCTCACTGCGCAGTGGCGCGAGCACGGCACGCACATCCCGGCGACGATTGCGCGATACTTCGTTGCCATTGCCGTGCTGTTTTTCAGCTTCGAGCAATTCTTGCACGGCAATTACGTTCCCGGCATTCCGCTGGATAAGGTAACTCCCGAGTGGCTTTACGGACACGCCCTTTGGACCTACCTGGCGGCCGTGGTCTACGCGGTCGCGGGTACCCTGTTGCTTGTTGGCAAGAAAACCCGCGCCGCAGCGACCTGGCTGGGTGTGACCGTGCTCTTCGTGGTGTTGGTCGTCTACGTGCCGATCGGAGTCGTAGAACGCGCCAGCTTCATCGGCATTAATTACCTGGGGGATACGCTGATGTATTGCGGCACCATTCTTCTGCTCGCGGGCGCCATGCCGCGCGAAGCGTAGTGGTGAAAAGACATTCAGGTCAGGCACCGGCATTCGACATTTGTTGTATCCACTGATTTCGCGGATGGCGCAGAGGTTTTAGGTGATAGGTGTTGGGTGATAGGGAAAACCAGTTCAAAGTTCCAAGTTCCAAGTCGAGAAACGAAAGTCCAGGTCCAAGCTGCCACGGCGGCCAGGAGCTCAATGTTCATTTGAACCTGCCCATTCGAGCGGACTTGGATGGGTAGGGGCAGGAAGGGTCAGTAAGTCGTGGAAGTTCGCCTTGTGATCTCAACGACATCAATAATTCGTGCGATGGGATCGACATCAAAGAAAATTCGATAGTTTCCCACGCGCCGCCGCCAAGTCCCAGGCTCTCCCTTTAAGCGCACAATATCACCCATGAACGGGTTGGTTCCCATGAGTTCCAGGGCAGCAAGGATCCGTTGGTGGTCTTTAGTGGGGAAGTTTACGAGGCTTTTTTGCGCGCGCTTTGCGATTTGCAGTCGCCAATTCATGCTTAAGTTGTTCGAGGGTTATGTATTGTCCACTACGGATCTCTGCCCGGCCCCGGCGAATCGCAGCCGCTTCGGCCTTGGTGGGAGCTTCAATGGGAAAGCGGCTGTAAAAGGTTCGCAGGTAGGTCCGCAAAGCCTCCCGCATCAGCTCGGAACGGGTGCGATTTTCCGCCAGGCGGACCCGCTCAATCTCCTTGAGCATGGCGGGGGGCAGGGAAATGGTCATGGTTTGAGTGGTTCTCATCGGAATGTGCCTTCAATGGTTCGCCCTGCTAATTGATTCTAGTGTTACTTAGTACGACTTATTGTTACTCCATCCGCAGGGCTTTGTCAAGGTGGTCTCTCGCCAGCAGTTGTCCCCGCAATTCGTCCTCCCACAACGGACAGGAAGGTAATAGGTAATAGGTGATAAGGGATAGGGAAAGGCAGTTCAAAGTTCAAAGTCGAAAGACGGAAATCCAAGACAGTCGGATCAAGCGCAGGCATTCGACATTTGTTGTATCCACAGATTTCGCGGAGGACGCAGAATGAAAACCAGTTCAAAGTTTAAGCCGCCACAGCGGCCAGGGGTTCAAAGTTCAAAGTCGAAAAACGGCAACCCAGGTCTTTGAATGTCGTGGGTACTTGCGGGGTGTTGGGAAAGAGATCGTCCGAACGTGTTGCGGGGGACAACGGGTTTCATTCTTCCGACAAAACCGCGAAGAAGGTGAAGATCACGCTGAGACCCACAAGGCCCACGCTCACGAGGAGAAATCCTACGAAGAAAGGGGTCAGGTTGAAGGCTGTCACGGTTCTTTCCCACTCCGGCCTTAGGGCGCCCAGCCAACTTCTGACATGAGGCCAGTGACGCATGAGTAGTTGGAGCATGACGAGGAGCAGGATGAAGTAGGAAGCGTTTCGAAAAATCCTGATCGGTCGGACCACTTGCTCTTGGACCGCTTGTCGCTCGAGCAGTTGTGCCTTGTACCAAACCTGCCGGGGATCGGGAAGCCGCGAGTCGACGACCGGGAGTTCCCCTAACTGGCGCATCCCCCCGGCCACCTCCAGGAGATCGGAACAGACCTCACACTGATGCACATGGTCCTCAATGTTCGACTCCCAGTGATCCGTCCTTGACGCTTGCAGAACCAATTCCTCAAACTCACACGTTGATTGTTTCATGGTGATATCTCTCAAATCGCCCTGTGTCGGCCCAGAAGTGCGACCACTCTCTTGCGGGCGCGAAACAAGAGGACACGAATGCTCTTTTCCTTGAGGCCGAGGGTCGCCGCGATTTCCCGATGCTCTGCGCCTTCGACATAGGCGAGCCAGAGAAGGGATCGCTCCTGCGGTTTCAGCGATCTGAAGGCCCTCTGCATTTTCCACCGCGTACTCTGGCCCTGGTTCGGATCCGGACCCACTTGATCCGGCGCCGGCTCTTCCGCTGTCCAATGCTCCTCGCGCTTGGAGCGCCTCCAGTGATCTTGAATCAGCCGGGTTGCAATCTTAAAGAGGTAGGCGCGCATTTGACCCTCCCCCATGATCGGCAGGGGAGTGCGGAGGTAGCGAAAGTAGCTCTCCTGTAGAATGTCATCCGCGAGCGTGGGACTGCCGCTGACGCGATGAATATAGCGCCACAGAGGCCGGGCCGTTTGCGAGTAGAATTGCCGGAAGCTCGATTCATCCATCATCGTGAGACTCGGCTCCTCGACCGCCGAAGCCCTGGCGCCACTTGAAGGCAGGTTTTCCAGAAAAACCTCTTGTTCAATCATCGCCTGAATTCCCGGGTGAGACAATCCTCTTGTGCTGATGATCGACCCTTATCGCTTCCCCAGCCCTGCTCCAGCGAAGAGCCCCCAGGCCTTGGACAAACGGTAGGAGATCGCTGCTGAAATGAGGTAGCCGATTCCCAGGGAAAGGCTCGCTCCGCCGACCAGATATATTGACGTCAGCGCATCATGGCGGGTGGCTTCATTAATGGTGAAATACCCGATGAGAAGAAGGCCCAGGCCCAGCAAGGTCAAGAGGCAACCCTTTTGAATCGAACCCAGAATCCCTTCAGCGGCCGGCGACTGCTCGGTGGTGATGTTTTCCAGCAAATGCTGCCCACCGTCAGTCTGTAAGAACTGGACGAACTCCGGAGCGGAGCCGAACCGCTCGACGAGATGGGTGTGTAGATCGGTGCGGACCTTGATCACCCTCATTTTCTCCTTGTACTGCAACGCTATCTTCACAATATACCCCGCGACAAGAAAGAGGACGAGAGACACAATCGCGGGCGCGAGATCTTCTGAGCGCATGACATCCTCCGGCTTAGCTTGGATTTCGCAAAAGAGATCCGACCGTCGCGCACGATTCATACGGTGCGGCTTTGACCTGCTTTCCCATGAAGGTCGACTCCCCGTTGCTCACCTATATAACGTTCCGCCGCCCCCTGAGGTTAACAACGAAAAGCAGTTCAAAGTTCAAGGTCCAAAGTTCAAAGTCAAAAAGCGGAAATCAAGGTCCAAAAAGCCACGGCGGGGAGAAGTCCAAAGTCCAAAGTTCAAGGTCCAAAGTTCAAAGTCGAAAAACGAAAATCGGGGAAAAGGGGACAGACACCTCTTTCAAAGCAGTTTTCGAGCTTCTATGAGAACAGGTGTCTGTCCCCATCTTTCAGGTGCTGCTCATCCCATCGTGATGTAATGTGATACCATCCCCCTTCGCACTGAAGACGTAACAGCTTGGCCATGGGAACTCCACTTCGGGAAAAGGGGACAG
>JBAVHJ010000153.1:0-3372 GCA_049685715.1 Terriglobia bacterium
TGATTGAGTTCCCCTTGTCCACCCTCAAGATCGCCGGTTTCAACCTCCCCATAGCCGGCGGAGGGTATTTTCGTATTTATCCGTATTTCATAACCCGCTGGGGAATCTCGCGTTTGAATGACCGGGAAAAGCAACCTGCGGTGGTTTATCTTCACCCATGGGAAGTGGACTCGGAGCAGCCCCGTATCGCGGCCAGTGCGCTGTCCCGTTTTCGTCATTACCGCAACCTGGATAAGACCGAGACACGGCTGACTTGTTTGCTCCAGCAATTTCAATTTGGCCCGATGCGTGAAGTCTTGAAAGCCAATCATTTCCTTGCCGGCGAGCTCAGCGGGGCGAGTAATTTGAATTTAAGACCAGAGTGAAATCAAATCACCCCGTGAAGATTCTGGGTATCAGGAGGTTTGAGAACTCCGTTCCATTTAAGAAGGCCCATCGGCCCGGCCGGAATGAGCGCGGAGACCGCACTTCGGAAGGGCATGATTCAGCGGCCGTGCTGAGGGTTGAGGGCTAGTGGGTGGCCTCGGTCACCGCTGAGCGCATCAACCGGAAAAAACACAACGGAGATTTCCCGGCGGGCGCGATTCGATACGGTCTTGACGAAGCCGGCCTGTCCTTACAAGGTGGCGCACGGCCTCGACTAGCCTCCCTATCGCGCCGCTTATCAGACCACCCCCACCGCAGCGAAACTCTACGGGGAAGTCTACTCACGCGAGGCACTCCTGAATCCGCTCCGCAGTCATTTCCCTGATTTTTCCACGGAGCGCTTTCATCACATCAGCCACCACCTCGCCCCGCCGGGGCGGCTTCTGCCCACCCCCGACGGAAGAACAAAAACACTTGCTCGAAGCACTCGGGATCACGCGACCGGATCGCTTGAACGATTCTGTCACAGCTAAACCCACCCTGTGCCATTTCGTGACGAACTTGGGTTAGAACGCAGTTGATTGGAGACTTGGAACGGTCAATCGGATATCATTCGCCAGGATGTCTATGAAAGGGACCGGTCATCGGGGAAGAACGGTCTGAGTGGAATGAATCCAGAATATCGAGTTGCTCTGATTGACTCCATCGAGGGAATGGCTCACCTTGCCAGGGAGTGGAATGGTCTCCTTAAGAAATCGAGATCAAATACGATTTTCCTGACTTGGGAATGGCTTTACAGCTGGGCAGAATCATTTCTGAATCCCAACCGCCGGCTCTTCATTCTTCAGGTCTATAAGGAGAATAAGATCACGGGATTGGCCCCCTGGTGCATCCGCCATACCGGGTACCGCGGCAACTGGATCAAGCAAATCGGGTTCCTGGGAACTCCTGAGGCAGGATCCGATTACCTGGATGTCTTCTCGATACCCGGGAAAGAGAAAGAGGTGGCTCGATCCATCTATCAATTTCTCAAGGGATCGACTTCTCTCTGGGACGTCCTGGTTCTCAAGGACATTAGCTCTGATTCGCTTTTTCTGCTTCATATGTTGAACCAGATGGAGGCGGACGGCAAATACGTTGAGCTTTGTCCGGCCTCCTTCTGCCCTTCGGCGGCTCTGCCGAAAACTGAAGAGGTCTTCCTGGCACATCTCTCCTCGCATCGAAGAAAACACTTTTTGAGAGAATGTCGGATTCTTCTGAAGGAGGGCGGAGGGACATTCCAAAGTGCCCGACTGGAAGATCTGGACTTCAACATGGAGGAATTCTATCGGATCTACAGGGAGCGATGGGGCATCTCGGAGGAGCACGTACGGTTCCTTGAGAACTATAGAGCTCGATGCCAGAACAAGCACCTGATGCAGGTGGATCTCCTTACGGCGGAAAATAAAACGTAGCGGCCTTGCTCCTTCTGGGTTATGGAGAGACTCTTTCGTTGTATTTTCTCGCGGTCGATCGATCCTTCGAAACCAGTATCAGCCTGGCGAGTGTTTTGGTGGGGCTGTCAATCAAAAATGCCATTCGTGAGGGATTTTCCACCTATGATTTTCTGAAGGGGACTGAGGATTACAAGTTTCTTTGGGCCAATCAGGGAAAGAGGTCCCTCGAGGCCATTTTCTACGGGAAAAAACTCGGGCCGTTGCTTTGGATGATGCGAAAATCCATGAAGTCAATGGCCAAGGTGCTGTTGAGATAGAGTCTCATGAAGGAGGAATCAAGTGACCCTGCTCAATGTCAGATGCATGAATTGAAGTGTTGCCCTGAAAGGGCAACATTCATCAGCCCAGGGCACCGCCCTGGGTAATGGATCCCACTCGGATTCATTCGAACTCTGAAAGAGTTCCCGAAGAGCGACCGAATTAAGAGCCATGATTGTCACCCTGCTGGATCATTCTGGATAATGTTAATTCGCTTATATCAACCTCACGATGCAGCCCGTTGGGATGAATATGTCAGGGGGTCTTCAAGCGCGACCCTCTATCACTCCCTCGGCTGGAAGGGGGTTATTGAACGCAGTTTCAACCAGAGAACCTATTACTGGCTGGCCGAGGATCCGTCTGGAACCCTGAACGGAATCTTCCCGCTGGTGCATCTGAAGAGTTTCCTTTTTGGCAGCTTCATGGTCTCCCTTCCTTATTTCAACTATGGAGGAATCTGTGCGGATGATGACGCCACGCAAAGCGCCCTGTTGGAAGCGGCAATCCATCTTGCGCTGGATGAAGACGTTGACCATCTCGAAATGAGACATCAAGCTCCGATGACGATCCGGCTCCCGTTCAAGACATCAAAGGTCTCAATGCGGCTCGAGCTGCCGGGCTGTGCGGATGAACTCTGGAAAGCGCTGGGGACCAAGGTGCGCAATCAGGTTCGTCGACCCGAGAAGGAGGGCATGACGGCCAGGATCGGAAAAGCCGATGAACTGGAGAGCTTCTACACCGTGTTTTCAAAAAACATGCGGGACCTGGGAACGCCGGTGTATTCCCGTCGGTTTTTCAGGAATATCCTGGAGGTCTTCCCTGAATCCACATGGATAAGTACGGTCTATCAAGGGAGGGTCCCAGTCGCGTCAGGTTTCCTGGTGGGATACAAGGGGATCCTGGAAATCCCCTGGGCTTCTTCCCTGGCAGAATACAACCGCTACAGCCCGAATATGCTTCTTTATTGGACCGCCTTGAAGCTCGCCTGTGACAACGGGTTCAAGATTTTTGATTTTGGACGCTCGACGCCGGGGGAGGGAACCTACCGGTTCAAGGAGCAGTGGGGCGGACAGCCGATTCCTCTCTACTGGTATTACTGGGTCAGAGATGGAGGAGCAGTCCCGGACCTGAATCCCGGAAATCCCAAATACAGAACAGCTATTGCGCTCTGGAAAAGGCTTCCAGTTGGCCTCTCCAAGCTGATCGGTCCCCCCATTGTGAGGAATCTTCCATGAAGATCCAAAGGACGATT
>JBAVHJ010000154.1:0-5265 GCA_049685715.1 Terriglobia bacterium
AGTCCGAACTCCGCAGGGCAATGTGCCACGTAACGCGTGGGCGCCTCTTAATCCAGTCGGTTTCTTCGTGGGGATCCCAGAAGGAACCGGGGAGATGGGGCGACGGAAAGTGCCACAGAAAATATACCGCTCCAGATTTTCGGAGTAAGGGTGAAAAGGTGCGGTAAGAGCGCACCGCTCCTCCGGTAACGGGGGAGGCAGGGCAAACCCCACATGGAGCAAGACCAAATAGGCCCCACCCTCGGCGCAGGCCGAAGAGAATGGCCCGTTCAGATTTCCGCTGAGGCGGAAGGGTGAGGCGGGTAGGTCGCTTGACCCCGTCAGCGATGGCGGGGCTAGAGGAATGATCGTCGCTCCGGATTTGCCGGGCTGCTTCAGCACGGCGCCTTCGGAGAACAGAATTCGGCTTATCGGCCTGCCAATATTCTCTCCTTCCACGGGATGAGAAAGCACCAAACCTGTTGAATTCGGACTTGTTAAGTCCAAATTACGCGGGATCTGAAAGTTCCTCTTGATTTACTGATCCAAGTCGGTATAATCACCCCATACTTAATCGCGACGAACCAAGTTTCATCCCCGGTTCGGCGAACTGTGCAACTGATTTTCGGATCTATCCAATTCGTTCTGAGTCGTCCTGGGCCGAGTCATAAAGCAGTCCGAGCAAAGAAAAAAAATAAGAGTCTACGGTCATCTTACTGAATGGAAAAGCGTATTACACTCGCACTCTGTGTTTCCTGCTTTACCGTTACGCTTTGGGCTGGACAAGTCCCCGGCCCTGCCGTCGTCCCCGACTCCCGATCGTTGGATCCTCGAACCCTTGCATCATTGTCCATGCCGATAGATCGGACCCCTCATCCCGTTCATGTGGTCTCGGCGGGGGATACGCTCTATGATATCGCCCGGGCGAACAATATTAGCCTTCGAGAGCTGAAACGCATTAACCATTTACAGAGCAACCGTCTCAAGGTTGGGCAGCGCCTCTTGATCGATTCCTCGGGCGATTCACCCGGTGGGACCGAGAGGAAATCAAACAAGGGTCTGCGTGGCGCAGCGAAGTCAAAACGGAATCCGTCCGCCCCGATGGCAGCGGATCGGGTCGAGGGATTCGATCCGGGGAACACGCCGGAGATTGCCATTCGGTCAACAGATGCCCTGTTATCGGGTTCTCCCCGGGAGGAAACCGGGGAAGAGACGGAAGATTCCCTCCGCAGTCAATTGGTTCTAGCCGGTCTAGATTTCCTGGGAGTCCCTTATCGGTGGCGGGGAATGTCGGAGCGTCACGGGGTCGACTGTTCGGGTCTTGTGAAGACCCTGTTCGACAAATTTCAGATTGACCTTCCTCATTCCGCCCGGGAACAATTCAAATTGGGAGAAAAGGTAGCCCGAGCTGAACTGGCAGTGGGCGATTTGGTTTTCTTCTCGACGCGTGGAAAAATTCCCACTCATGTGGGAATTTATATCGGCGACAACCGGTTTATTCACGCGGCGCGCAAAGCAGGCCATGTCGTCGTCAGCAACTTGAGTCAGAGTTGGTATCAAAGGAATTTTGTGGGAGCCCGGCGTATCTCCGATCTATGGAAGGATGAACCCAAGCCACCTGAGGGCAAAGGGAACTGACCCGGAGTTTTCTCCGAGGGAACCATAAAGGCCGAGCTGACGTTCTCGGCCTTTTAATTTTCGGGTTGACGCCCCCCCGGGATGGGATCGGAGACGGACACTTGCCCGGACTGCAGACTACTGCCAGGGTCCTTCGAACGGGGAGTTCCCCTACATCCTCTCCGGCACTTCAATGCCGAGCAATCCGAGTGAGTGTTCCAGTGTGCGCATGACGATGTCGACGACCATCAGGAGGAATTCTTTACGCTCCGGATCGGGTTCGGGAAGGATCCGGTGTTTGTGGTAAAAGTTGTTGAAGGTCTGAGCCAGGTTGAATGCGTACTTGGCGACCACGGCGGGCTCCCGGGAGGCAACGGCCTGAGACGAGAGAGTCCCGAGTTGCGACGCCAGGAAGATCAGGCTCCACACTTCGTCGTTGGCCGCCCCCTCTACAAATCTTCCAAAGTCACGTTGACGGGCCAGTGTACGGAGCTCCCCGAGAGAAAAATCGGGCTTCTCTTCAGCATATTTTCTAAAGATGTTTCTTGAGCGGACCACCGCGTACTGGATGTACGGCCCCGTTTCGCCTTCAAAGCTCAGCGCCTCTCCAAAATCAAACGCGATGACCGAGTGCAGGGTGTACTTCAGGAGGAAATATCTCAGCCCTCCGACCGCGATCTGGCGCGCGATCGTCTTCTGCTCTTCGATAGATAACTCAGTATGGCGTTTTTCAACCTCCAGCAGTGCCTTCGCAATCATTTGATCAATTAACTCATCAGCTTTGACTCCGAGCCCCTTTCGCCCTGACACCTCAACGTAAGGACGTTTGCGGTCCTCCTCGGAAAGCTCAATCCGCAGTTCAACACAACATTGGGGTGACAAGGCCACCATTTCATACTCAAAATGGACGGAATGGTCAGCCGCCTCGTCGAAACCCAGGGCTCGGAGCCCCTGCACCACGATATTTTGCAGGTAGGCTTGACGGACGTCGATGACGTTGTACACCTCGCTGCCCGCGCCGAAGCGGGGGGGCGGATCGGGATCTGTAGGGGGCTGGGATGAAGACATCCAGAGGACATGGCCGTCCTCATACTGGTGGAATTTCCGGTAATAAAAATCCCTCCCGAGCAAACCAAACTTCCAAAGCTGGTAGGCGATGTCCTTTCCCACATAGGTGACCGTTCCGTTGGAGCGGACGATGACCTTGTCTTCATCGTAGGATTCCTCACCGTTCGAACGATCTTCTTTTCCTTCCTTCGGCACGTCCCCCTTCATGACCCAACATCCGCGGTTCTTCCCTTCGTTTTCAAAGACAATGGCTGCCTTGTCCTTCAGAAGATGAAAGGCCTGCTCCCAGAATTTTAGACGGAGGATGTCACTCTCTCGCGGCATGAGGTCATACTGGACATTGACCCGCAGCATGGTGGCGATATGGGCTCGAACAATCGCGGTCGCCACGAGATCGGCGAGTTCCGAGGTCGCATTCCCACCCTGTTCAATCTGGTGAAGGGTTTCGGCCCGCAACGGAAGCCTCGAGGGGTCTTCTTCATAAAAATGCGAGACCCGCGCGTATAGGTCCCAGCAATAGAAATCAAATTTCACGTGGGGATCGACCACCAGCGCCGCCACGTGCTCCCTTGTGAGTTTCTCGATGTGCTGAAAACCGACCACCACGTCCGCCACCTGGACCCCGGTATTGTCGATATAGTTCTGGACTTCGACACGCCGTCCCAGGAATCGCAGCAGCCTCACGAAACTGTCCCCAAGGGCGGCATTGCGTAAATGCCCAATGTGGGCGGCTTTGTTGGGATTGATATTGGTGTGTTCGACAATGACCTTGGGCATGGACGGGGAAGCGGATGGAAGGGTCTCCGGTTGTTTGTCAAGCAGTTGGGCAAAGAAGCTGCTCCGCTTCAAGTGCAGATTGATATAGGCGGCTCCCGCGACGCCAAGTCGCTCGATGCCTTCAATGGGACCAATCCCATTGACGATCTGTTCGGCAATGAGCCGCGGCGCTTTCCTGAGACGTTTCGCGAGATCAAATGCCACGGGCAAGGCAACCTCTCCGAACTCAACTTTCGGGGGAATTTCCAATTTCAAGTCAAGCTGTTCAATCCCGAATTCCGTCTTCAGGAAGCCGGATAGACGATCGCGAACCCTCTGCTGGATGGTATGATACATGGGCAGTCTCCAAAAGCGCCGCATTATAGCTCAGCCACCTGGCTCCCGCAATTTGATTCCAAGGTAGGGAGGGCCTGTTTCCGATCGGCTCGTATTGCGTCGACAGAGCGGGCCGAGGGCCACCGGGAGTCGTTCCCAAGTCCCCCGCGACTACTCCCAACGTTGTTATTGCCTTTCTTGCTCTAATATACGAATATGAATTCATATTCATATGAGGTGATCTATGAACCTTCGTCTCTTGCTGGTCGGCCTGGGAATCTGGATCGGTGCCACCCTCACCTTGCGGATCGCAGGACAGCGCTTGCTGCATCCAGGGGATTGGAGAGGAACGCTCATCCTGTTCGCTGTCACCTTTCCTGTCATGGCCTGGATTGTCCGTCGCCTATGCCGGCGCCTTCACCTGCAGCAGGAGCAGTGGCTTGGTGGCGCGGTCTCGGTCTTACTCCCGACGTTGCTGCTGGACCCCTTTTCAAGCGCCTTCTTTCCAGTAGTGTTTCCGAACATGTCCCCCGAAGTGGCTGGCGTGTTTGGCGGGTGGATGCTTTGGTGCTGTGCGGGCGCTCTGGTGGGGGTAACCTTTCACAGGCCGGGGGGATCGTGATACGGCGTCCAAACCTGCTCGGGGGGGAAAATCTGCCGTCGGCCCCGCACCAGCAACGCAGTCGCGAGAAGCGAGCCCGGCTGAAGGCGGCTGGGCTGGCGCTCTTTGGTGAACGGGGTTACGAGGCCACTTCTATTGGGGCGATTGCGCGGCGGGCGAAACTCGCGGTGGGAACTTTCTACCAACACTTCCGTTCGAAACGGCAACTGTTGCTCGCATTGATGGATGAGCTACTGGAGAAACTCAACACACTTGATCTGCGACCGAAGGCTGCGGTTGATGTCCGAACCGGCCTGCACGAATTGTTGTCCCGCGCGTTCTCAACCGATCTCCGTTACTTAGGTGCATACCGGGCCTGGCAGGAAGCCGTCCTCTGCGACTCGGGGTTGGCGCGGAGGCAAGGTGATATTCGTGTCTGGACGACGGCCCGTATCAGGGCGGTGTTTCAGCTCCTCGAGCAGCTGCCCGGTGCACGGCCGGGGGTTGACATTCCGGGGCTGGCAAGCGTGATGGACAGCTTTTTTTGGAGCCTGATGGCGCGAGCCGTGGAATCCTCCGAAGTGGAGCTGAACCAGTGGATCGATGCAGCAACGCACCTCATTTACCATGCAATGTTCAGGGATTCCCCCAGGAAGAGAAGAACGAAATGAGACTCAGCGGCTAAGGCTGTAGATGAACGAAGCCTCATGGAAGAAGACGGTAGAAGAGCAAGTCCTGTAAACACCCCCAAGCGACAAAAATGTGGATGGTAAGCCGGGTCAAATAAGAGTGACCCGTCACCGTCCTCACCGGTCATCGAATTGACTTTGACCGATATTACTTCTATCATTGTGGGTTTTAGATTACCCTCGTGGATGCAGACTGTGGCTGTCAGGAAGCGGCGGGGC
>JBAVHJ010000155.1:0-3163 GCA_049685715.1 Terriglobia bacterium
GCTTTGTGAGGGCCCGCATCGACGGCGTCCTCCGCAGCCTGGATGAACCCATCCATCTGAATAAGAAAAAGAACCACACGGTCGAAATCGTCGTCGATCGCCTGCTCATCAAACCCGGGATCAGGCAACGCCTGAGGGCCTCCATTGAAACGGCGATGCGATTGACCTCAGGAATCGTCCAGGTGGCGATCGTGAATGGTGACGAGCAATTATATTCTGAAAAGCTCGCTTGCGTGGACTGCGGTTTGAACTTCCCTCAACTTGAACCCCGATCGTTTTCTTTCAACAGCATTTATGGAGCTTGCGAAACTTGCAGCGGGCTGGGTTCCATTTTTGATTTTGATCCCTCCAAGATTATTGGCGACTGGTCCAAGCCATTGTTTGGCGGGGGCCTGGCCTCCTGGGCGGAAAACAGGACACTCGAGGAAGGTTACAATGCATTACTCGTGGGGAAGGACTTCTCTCCGGATACACCCTTTGGCGAGTTACCGGAGAAGATGCAGTCTGCTGTGCTGTACGGAGAGATCCGGAAGAACGGAGGGCACGGGCGGGATGAGAACAAACCGGCCCGGCGGCCAGCGTCAAACGGACTCAAACCGTTTCCAGGGTTGATTCCGCAATTGAGGGATTCGCTCGGCAATGGATCCACCGAATGGCTGATGCCCTACATGTCTTCGATCCCTTGCAGTGACTGCAAAGGGCAGCGACTGAAGCCGGAGAGCCTGGCGGTCAAGGTGGGGGGATTTTCGATCGCCGAATTCACCTCCCTGCCAACAGGCCGCGCGCGTGAGGTCATCGGCAGCCTGCACCTCTCAGAACGCGAGGAAAAAATCGCCTCGGGCCTGCTCAAGGAAGTCCATGACCGTCTCGAATTTCTCTCGGCGGTCGGTTTGGACTACCTGAGTCTCGACCGAAGTGCAGCGACTCTTTCGGGAGGCGAGGGCCAGCGGATTCGCCTGGCGTCCCAAATCGGCTCCAAGCTTCGCGGTGTTCTGTACGTGTTGGATGAGCCTTCCATCGGGCTTCATCCGCGTGACAACCTCCGATTAATCTCGACTCTCAAGCAACTGCGCGACCTGGGCAATACGGTGTTGGTCGTTGAGCACGATGAAGAAACGATCCGCCATGCCGACCATGTCATCGACCTGGGCCCGGGGGCAGGCACACACGGAGGTTACCTGGTGGCGGCCGGGAGTCCCGATGACATCGCGAAGAACGAGCGCTCGCTGACCGGTCAATACCTCGCCGGAATACAACAAATCCCCTTGCCGACGACTCACCGCAAGCCCAACGGAAAGGCGATCCGAATCCTGGGGGCTCACCACCACAACTTGAAGAATATCGACGTCGATTTTCCGCTGGGCTTGATGATTGTGGTGACCGGGGTATCCGGGGCCGGCAAATCGACCCTCGTGAACGACATCCTTTACAAGACCCTCGCGAAAATGTTGTATCGATCCATCGAGGAACCGGGGGCCAGCAGAATGATCCAGGGACTCGAGCACATCGATAAAGTCATCCGGATCGATGCATCCCCGATTGGACGCACCCCGCGCTCCAACCCCGCCACGTATACCGGTCTGTTTACTCCCATCCGTCAGTTGTATGCGATGCTGCCGGAATCCCGCGAGCGCGGTTACAAGGCAGGGCGTTTCAGCTTCAACGTGAAGGGCGGCCGGTGCGAGGCCTGCCAGGGTGACGGACTGCGCCGGATTGAGATGAATTTTCTGCCGGATGTGTTTGTCACCTGTGACGTCTGCCGCGGCCAGCGCTACAACAGTGAAACCCTCGCCGTAAGATTCAAGGGGCTCTCCATCTCCGATCTGCTCAGCACCACCGTGGCCGACGCCCTGCCCCTCCTCGAAAACATTCCCCAGGTCGCCCAAAAACTTCAGACCCTGAACGACGTGGGCTTGGGCTACCTCGAACTCGGGCAATCGGCGACCACTCTTTCAGGGGGAGAGGCCCAACGCATCAAGCTTGCAAAAGAGCTTTCGCGCCGGCAGACAGGCCGGACGTTGTATCTCCTTGACGAGCCCACCACAGGCTTGCATTTCGACGATGTGAAGAAGCTTCTGGCTGTGCTCAATCGCTTGACAGACCTGGGAAACACCGTCATCATCGTCGAGCATCACTTGGATGTGATTAAGACCGCGGATTGGGTCATCGACCTGGGGCCCGAGGGGGGCGAGGCGGGAGGGCGCGTGGTGGCCGCCGGGACACCGGAGCACATTGGCCGTACTCAAAGGTCTTATACCGGGCGGGCGCTGGCAGAGTTTTTTTCCAACGGCTCCCGATTGAAAGCCGCGGAAACCGCCTCAGAATTCAATTCCAGTGCCGGCGGAATGAAGACCTCCACCTGATCCCATGCCACATGGAACACACGCTGAAGGGCGTGAAGATCCCAGTTGCCCCCAGCAAATCTTTCCCTATGAGCTATCAGCAATTCATTCAAGAGTCGGTGGCTGAAGTCCTCGTGCTCCAACAAAAGTTCTTCTCCTTATACGCGAGCCGGATCGAGCACGTGGCCCTGGAGATGACAAAACGATTCAGACAGGGAAAAAAGCTCCTTGTTTTCGGGAACGGGGGAAGCGCCGCCGATGCACAGCACCTGGCATCGGAGCTGGTGGGCCGCTTCTCCAACGACTCCCGGCGACAGACGGCACTTTCGGCGTTTGCGCTTTCAACAGATACCTCCATTCTCACCTCGGTGAGCAACGATTTCGGCTTTGAGTGGTCGTTCGCACGTCAGATCGCCGCCCATGGCCAGGAGGGCGATATGGCCGTTGCCATTTCGACCAGTGGAAATTCCTCCAATGTGCTGAAGGCGGTGGAGGAGGCCAAGGCGCGACGGATGATGACGATCGCCCTGACCGGCCGGGACGGGGGCAAGCTGGCTGGAAAGGTGGACGACTGTTTCACCGTGGAGTCCAAATCGACGGCGCGAATTCAGGAAGTTCACGGACTTCTGATTCATCTTCTGTGCGAGATTGTCGATCAGGAGATGATCCAAGTGGAGCACGAAACACTCCGGCCCCCGGGAAGGGTCTTCCCATGAGAGAAACCGTCGCATGGATTGAAGTTGACGTCATAGACTTCAGACCGGTCAACCCCGATTAAATCTTTGAAAACCATGGCGATCGATTTTTCCAAAGTTCATACC
>JBAVHJ010000156.1:0-9833 GCA_049685715.1 Terriglobia bacterium
GTACTCTGCTTGGTGGCCGCGGCCATGGTCCTCATGCCCTGTCTTTTGCCCGCCGAATATGTCATCTTCAAGAACGGCTCCCAGCTTCAAATCAGCTTTCACCTCCTCGAAGCTGACAGCAAAGTCAAACTCATTTTAAGGAGCGAAGGATATGCGCTTGTGGACGCGAGCTCCATCGAGCGCTTTGAGCAGGAAGATTATGTCCCGCCCGAGCCTGACCCAAACGTGTCACAGCTACCCCCTCTCCCCCTCCCGTCCTATGCGGCGCCATATCAAAAACTGATTGCGGAGGCATCCAAACGGACGGGTCTTCACGAAATGTTGATTGCGACGGTCATCGAAGCCGAGTCTAATTTCGATCGCTACGCCGTCTCGCCCAAGGGTGCCCGGGGATTGATGCAATTGACCTGGCAGACCGCCAGTGACCTCGGGGTACGATCCGTCTATGACCCCAAAGAAAACATCCTCGGGGGGTCGCGTTATCTCCGCAACCTGCTAACGCAATTCAAGAACGACCTCAACCTGGCCCTGGCCGCCTATAATGCAGGTCCAGAAAAGGTTCTTTCTTACAAAGGGATCCCTCCCTATCGCGAAACACAGGACTACGTCCGAAAGGTCGTCTCTCGTTTCGCGCGCCGACGAGAGAACGTGACGGGTCGTTAGGTCCGGCCTGAAGAATTTAGCTTGGCAGTCTTATTTTTTTCTGGGTGGAGGGGTTCCGAATGGAGTCATCCCCGGGCCTGTTGGAGCAGGTTGAGGGGAAGGAGGAGTGCTCGTTCCCGGAGCTGTGGTCCCTGATCCAGGGAGTGAAGTCGCGGAGCCGGGTTGGCCCGTGATTGGGGATGCTCCGGGCGCCGCCTGGCCAGAAGGCATGCCAAACGGCAAAATGGCCGTAACGGGAACTCCCTGATAACAGCCTGAACCGCCCATACGCCCCCCGGGGAGGGCGATATATTCCATTTGATTGTAGTGATCGATCCCTCCACATTCCATCAGGGCCTGCTCTGTAGATAGACTGGCAACCCCTACAACGGGAAGATTGGAGAGCTGCGTGGAGCTCAGGGACGAAGTTCCGGCTGCAGCGGGAGTTGTCCCTTGACCCAAAGAAAAAGACGAAGGTCCCCCGGGATTGCTCGTGAACGATTGAGTCCCTGCCGCCACTGAAGTCCCCGTCGCGGAGGGCGCGTTCGGAGCTTTAACGAGAAGCTGAGAGTCGATCACCGCACCATTGGGCCCCAGGTGGATAAAGCGCCAATCGCCGTCCTTGGTCAGCGGATCGGTCCACTTCTTGCGCAAAAACCGGATCTTGTTGGTGTTCATGAGCGCATCGACTGAGGTCGGCCATTGGTTGGGGAACTTGCGGTTGTACGCCTGGATGGCGCGCACATATTGCATCGCCCGAAACTGCATTTCGAGCTCTTTTTCTCGCTTGGACTGGGTTTTAAGATCGGGCAGGGCCACCGCGATCGCAATCAGCAAGAACGCGGCAAAGATCATCAAGGAGGCCAGGGCGAAGCCCGGTTCGGAGCGGCTCCGGTCCGCGGTTGTCAAACGGCCCCAAGGAAAGTCTGAACGTCCTTTCAATTCCAATAACCTCACTTTATTCATCGGCGTTGCATCTCAATGACAGGACAGCCCGTGTAAACTAACTCTCGATCAAGGGCAATTGTTGACGGTTCTTGTATCGCAGGTCTTCCACCTCCACGGAATTCACCCCAATACGAATAATCCGGTAACGGTTGGCCACCACCTCTCCTTCGGCAGCAATAAAAATGTCCTGCCCGTTCGTCAGAAAGACTTTCTTCACCTTCGTCGCGTTATCCGTAGAGAACCCATAGTATTTCAAATCGATGGGCGGGGGCGGAGGCGGGGGTGGAGGAGGTGGAGGAGTGTTCTTCACACGGTTTTCATTCTCAATCTCCTGCGGGGTCTTTTTAGGCGGAGGCGGCGGCGGAGCCACTTCATAACGAAACAGATTCCGCTTGGTCGCCGTGTAGACGGACGCTGAGGCGCCGTTGAGTTTTTCCAGGTGGATCGTGGGATCGATCGTATTGATATCGATCGCCTCCTTGCGGCGTTGTTGTCGGTATGATGCGGCGTTTTGCGGTCGTGCAGTGGTCTTCGGGGCTGGCGGAGGCGCCGTGGCGACTGCGGAGGACTGCCCACCAGGCCAGCTATTGTACGCATAAATCCCGGCGACAATCAGCAGCGCCATACAGACCAGAAACACGATGAGCTTCTTCCGATCCTGGAGTCCGAGTTGCAAAAACACCTCCCGCGAAGGGTTCTAGATGGCCCTCATATACGTTAGCATGGACAGGTTCAAACGAACCAAGCCGGAGTTATCATTGTTGGACTGCAAACCGATCGAATCAACGATGAGCAGATGATCACCATGCTCGAGGGCGTTGATAAATTTCACGATATCGGTGTAGGACCCCTCCACTGGGACTCCGACCACCACTTCAACCAATCCGGATATGGGCTCGGTCGAAGTCTTAAAGCTGGTTCGATCCTTTCTGACCCCGACTTGCCTCGAAGTGTCGCTAAGAAACTGGATCAATGCCGGGAAGCCGTCATCCACGCTCCACAGGTACTGTCGAAAGCGTGCGGACTCCCCCCCTGAAGCATTCTTCAGGTGTGCTTGAATCGATTCCAGTTTGGCCACATCCTTTTTATTCTCCGCCAAATTCTTCACGATCCCCTGATGTTCGGTTTCACGGGAGGCATATACTCGGCGGATTGGAGTCAGCACCGTCAAATAAAAAAGCAGGTCGAGAACAATCAGCCCCCCACCGACTCCGACAAACCACCAATGAAATCCCTTACTTCTACCTTGGGCCATGGTTCCCCTCACCTATTGAGAGCTCTTCCTATTTCAATGCTCGCCGTCCGAGGATGAACGGGTTCAACCGATCACCCCTGCTCTTCTCACGGCTCATACTGCATGTGCAAAGTGACTTCCACTTCGTTTGACACGCGATGCGTGGCAGCATCCTTGAACGATCCTTCTTGATCCACGAAAATGTTGTGGAACTTTTTGGAACCCGTAAGGTTCCGCAAGAAGGTGACCGCATCGACTGTAGACCGGCCCAGGAAAACCATTTCCAGGTCCGGGACCTGTCCGCCCGATTTCTGGCGAATTTGGGTCACCTGGACGTTGTACGGGATGACCGCCTCCAGGTCCTGGAAAAACTGGGTCCAGGGAAACGTGTCTCGCTGGATGAGGAGGTTGTAGAAACCGATTCGATCCAACTCATCGAGGGTCTGAGGCTGCTCCAATTGTTCCTTGAGTTGCGAACTGCGTGCTGTCAATTGATTGAACTCTTGCTGCTTCAGCCGAAGATCCTGTTCCAAGGCGCTGTTTCCCTGACGCAGCGCCAGGTAACGATTCACGGAATATCCCGCCCCGCCAAGCCCTACCAGAAAGAAAACCACACCGATGAGATAATACTTCCGGTAATTGACAAAGGGATTGGTCGCGAGATTCAAGTGATATCGAAGCATAAGGGTCTGTTGGCCTTCGAGGGGCGATGCGCCCCCGGCGGAATCCTCCAGTTCGCGTCTTACGTGGCTCCCAACTCCATTCCAATCAAGGGGGCAAACATCTGGTTTACCTGGTCGCTATTCATGCGGCCCGACACGGTCCCCACCGCGCGTTCGGCACGGACTTCCGCCACCGGACAACCAGCGAGTTTCTGAAGGGCCGCATACACTCGCTCGTTTCCGGCAGGGAGCCCGGACAGGTACGTCATCTCGATCTTGCTCTCAAACTTATCCTGAAAATAGGCTAGCGAGGGGTAAATCTCATCGAACAGGGACTCGGGCGTGATGTTTGACGCCTGATTCACAGAATAATCCTTCTCCACGGCGCGATAAAATCTGAGGTAGCCTTGATGATGAATAGATGTCGTGAAGGAGCGCGGCGCAAGGCGGAAGAGCAGCGTGGACCGGGACCGCCAATCCTGGGCCTGCAGATCCAGCAACTGGGCGATGCCAAAGTGCTCTACGGTGACAAATCCGGGCTCCAGGCCCAGGGACTCGACGGCGCCTTCGTATTCCCTCAAAACGCTCTTATTGATCACGGTCAGAATGACCTCAAAATGCGTGGCACTTAAGGTCTGCACCGAGTAGGACAGTACAGCCTCTTCCACCGAGTACGGGAGGCTCTTCTTCACTTTGAACCGGAGCAGATCGAGGAAGTCACCGGACCGCACCGGCAGGGACTCCAGGGAAAGGAGAAAGACCCGCGCGCTGATATCGGGAACCAGCAAGTTCACTTCCTTGCGTAACAACCCGGTCCGTTGGACCGTCTGGGTCAAGGCGCGGTGCAACGACTCACTGTCCACGACATTCGTCTTGGAATGAGAAGGAGATACGACGCCCGCAGACAACGGCGCGTACGCCCAGTTCTCGACCGAGTGAGGTGGCCGGGACCCGACCCGCACGGAGGCCACATAATCCGCCGAGATCGAGATGCCGTTCCTCGGAAACACAGGCCGGAAGAAGTTCTTCAAAAAGTCGGGAACCGGGTTGAAGGAAATGGCTTTTGCCTCGCCCTCTAGGATTGCGGGAGAACGCCTACCGCGGTGCGTCCTGCTTATTCAATGAAGGTGACCTTGTTGATTTCTTTCAAAGTTGTCACTCCCGCTCGCACTTTTTCAATCGCCGATTCGCGGAGAAACGTCATGCCCTCCTCACGGGCGGCTGCCCTGATTTCGGAAGAGGGACGTTTATCCAGGATCAACTGTCGGATCCGGTCGGAAAGGTCAAGCAATTCGTGAATGGCAGTACGGCCGCGGAACCCCGTCCCGCTGCAATCCAGGCACCCGGCCCCTTCGTAGAAAGGCCGTTGGCTCCATTCTCGTACATCCAGCCCCGATTCCTCCAGTACCTCCGCGGGATATTCGACCGTCCGCTTGCATTTTTCGCAGATGATCCGCACCAGTCGCTGCGCCAGGATACAATTCAGGGCACTGACAAAGTTGTAGGGTTCCACCCCCATGTTGATGAAGCGGCCAATCACATCGACGACATTGTTCGCATGGACCGTGGTAAAGACAAGGTGTCCGGTGAGCGCGGACTGGATGGCGATCTGGGCGGTCTCATTGTCGCGAATTTCACCCACCATGATCTTGTCGGGGTCGTGACGGAGAATGGACCGCAGCCCGCGCGCAAAGGTGAGCCCCTTCTTCTCGTTGACCGGGATCTGGGTCACGCCTTTGAGCTGATATTCCACCGGATCCTCAATGGTAATGATCTTGTCCTCGTCGGTCTTGATTTCCATCAGGGCGGCGTACAGGGTGGTGGTCTTGCCGCTGCCGGTGGGTCCTGTGACGAGCACCATGCCGTAGGGTTCGTGAATGTATCTCCTGTATTTCTTAATATCGGATTCGGAAAAACCCACGACGTCGAGCGAGAGCGACGAGAATTTCTCGCTCATCGATTCCTTGTCAAGGACGCGCAGCACCGCATCTTCACCAAATATCGAGGGCATGATGGAGACGCGGAAATCGATGGAGCGCCCCTTGAAGCGGACTCGGAACCGGCCGTCCTGGGGTACACGCCGCTCACTGATGTCGAGTTCGCTCATCACCTTGATGCGCGAGATGATGGTGGAGTGATGCTCTTTGGCGATCGCAGCCATGGCCTGATGCAGGACCCCGTCGATGCGGTATTTGACGAGGACGTCGGTGTCGCGGGTTTCAATGTGGATGTCACTGGCGCGCCGTTCAAGCGCGGTAAAAATCGTGGTGTCCACCAGTCGAATGATCGGGCTGACGGCGCTGTCGTCCGTAATCTTTTCGATGGTGATGGACTCCTCGCCATCCTCATTTTCCTTGACGAGGTCCAGCGTAAACCCTTCAGTCGCGTCCTCCAACACCCGCTGGGATTGCTCGCTCTTTTTCAGGATGTCGCTGATCTGCGACGCCGTGGCGACCTTGACGATCAGCGTTTTGTTCAGCAACATCGCCAGCTCGTCGATCTGCAACAGCTCGCTGGGATCCACGACCGCTACCGTCAGAGAATTCCCCGCCGCTCGTAAGGGGATGAAGTTGTAGCGGAACATCAGATCCGCCGGGATCTGGCGAAACAATTCATGCTCGATCTGGTAGTTCTTCAGATCCACGAACTCATACCGGTATCGTTGAGCCAACCGCTTTGCCCGATCCAACTCTGATTCTACGGGAGCCCCCGGCCCAGGGAACCCCCCTAGCCTCTTGTTATGCAGATTGGTGGACATAAATGTTCTCTCCCCTCAACCGGGCAAAATGACGGAGGCGGGCCGTGTCCCTTCCCCGCCGGCAGACGCCACTGCACTCCCATCCCCATTATAGACGGGTTAAACCGAACGGTCGAATACTGTATTCAACATCCTCAAAGGCCTATCATCCCATCTGGCCGGCGAGCGAAAACACCGGCAAGTAAAGTGCGATTAGGATAAAGGCAATCACGCTTCCCATGAATACTAGAATGGCAGGCTCGATCAGGGTGAGCAAGGTGGCCACCCGCGCATTCACTTCATCATCAAAAAAATCAGCCACGCTGGCCAGCATCTGTTCCAGGGCTCCCGTCGACTCGCCCACTTCAACCATCTCAATCACCAACGGAGGGAACAACGCAGTCGCTTCAAGGCTCTTCGCGATCGAGTTCCCTTCGCGAACGCTCTGCACCGCCTGAAGGATGGCCTCGTTGATCCTTTGATTCGTTGTGGCCTGGATCGAAGTTTGTAAGGCCTGAACCGCCGGAATGCCCCCTGCGAGCAGAGTGGAGAGCGTCCTGGCCAGCCGGGAGAGCGAAAATTTCAGCCACACGTCCCCGAAAATAGGAATCTTGAGCTTGGCGCCATCGACGAACCGTCTCCCGCCGGAACTACGCAACCAGACGCGGAGGACCAAATAGCCAATGATCAGTGACGGCACTAAAACGACCAGGGAGGATCGGAGACCCTTCGAAACACTAATCACGAAGACCGTCGGGGCCGGCAGTTGCGCGTTGAGTGACTCATAGAGATCCTGAAACTTCGGTATCACATAAGTCAAAATAAAGGACAGCATGACCGTGACCAGGACCACTAAAACCAACGGGTAGACCAGCGAGGCGACGACCTTCTTCCGGACTGCCGCCGAAACCTTCTGGTAGTTAATATAACGAAGAATCACTTCCTGCAGGTTTCCACTCTTTTCTCCCGCATACAAGGAAGCCGTGTACACCGCGGAAAACTCTCCCTGGGCCTCAAAGGCCTCGGAGAGCATCGCTCCTGATTTCACTCGTTCCCGGATATCATCCAGCAAACCGCGGAAGTAAGCATTCCGCATCCGGGGGATTAATAAATCGAGGGACTTCAAAATCGGCAGGCCCGCCTTGATCAGGGTGACAAGTTGCTGATTAAAAATCATGAACTCGTCCTCTTTAACCTTGCCTCGCCGGCGGGTCTTCCCCGGGAGCGCCAGCAGACGCCCATGTTCCTTGATGGTGTAAACCAGGCAGCCCTGATCACTGAAGCGGGCACGCAACTCCGCCTCGGTGTTCGCCGTGAACACTTCTTCGAGAACCTTCCCGTTCGGTTGAGCGATTCTGCAAACGAATTCAGCCATGGTCAATCAGCGTTCAGCAATCAGCGATCAGCAGTCAGTAAACAGCCACAAGGTATCAGCGTTCAGCCTTCAGCGATCAGCAATCGGCAGTCTTCTTTAAACAAAAGGCCGTCAGTTCCATTCTAAGTACCGGGATGGAGGATGGGGTGCAACAGGTAAAATCTGGTCCCCACTCCCTGCTGTGGTTGCTCCAGCTGAATGCTGACAGCTGATCGCTGAAAGCCGCATTCTCACTGCATTCCCCCCTGTTCTACAATCTCCGCTCCCAGCGGAATACGAAATTGAAATCTCTGAGGATCGATTGGCGGGTTCTCGATGATGTCGGAGAAGGAGAACTCCATTCTTGACCGGTCCATATTGTCAACGGTGATTTGGAGCAAATGCAAGGTATTTCTGTCCACTTCCAGCACCACGTCCTGATATCCGAGCGATTCATCCTTGGGAAAGGCTCGCAACAAAAGGGGCTGGCCTGCTCCCGTCGGGTTAATCGGCTCCACCCGCGTGAACACTTTCCTCCAGTGGAGCTTGCCCAGCAGCATCAGAATGGGAGTCCGTCGATCTTCTGACGCCTTGACACTCTCGCGGTACACACGGTTTTCCGAGGGAATCCAGGTGTATTGCATTTTCCCATCAACCAGAAACAACTTGGCTTGAGGGTGAAAATACTCCCATCGCATCTTTCCCCCGCGGCCCAACATTAAGACGCCCGATTCGACCCGCTGGTCTTTGCCCTGGACGAATTTCTGAACAAAATTTGCCCGGTAGGTCACCAGCGTCGAATACTTTTTTTGAACCTGGTCCAGGAGGTTCTCGATATCAGCTTCTTTCCCAGGGACCTGGGAACCTGAACCCGCATAGGCGGCGACTGTTAAAGTGAGTATCCAGAGCAGATGGACAAGTAAATTCAGGCTCCGCCCGGGAGGGGAGGGCTTGCCGCGCGACAGGGATAACTTCCACAAACTTCGCATCGCAAACAAAAATAGCACAGGGATGCCAATCCCTAAAGGGAATTAGCGCGCAATTCAGCGATCCCTCCCGCTCACAGACGTGGTCGGCGGAATCGCAAAAACAAAATCCGCCCTTACCCTGAAATGAGTTTCAGCGTGAGGAGTGAACCGCAAGTTAAGCACACAAGGGGGTTCTCATTTCCAAAGCCCACGGCTGCAGGATCCTGTATTTGAAACACCTCGATGCTTTCGCAACTGGCACAAGGAGCTGTGGGTAAGGTCGTATCCCGTTCCATTTCATTGTGCTCGATCAATCCCGGGTCGACGAATCGTCCCATCTTCGTTGTGTTTAACTCAAAGGTTGAAAAGCAATCACCGCACACATGATTGAAGCAACAGTTCGGGGTACAACTGTAGCTGACATGGGCGGAGCCACATTGCGGGCAAACAACGCGGAGAGGAGCGACGGTCATCATCCCATCAATCTAACACAAGACGACATCCTCGGGTTGGCCTATGAGCTGAACTCGAAAAATCCGTGGCCGGGCTTCTCGCACTCAGCAAGCGATTGCACAGATAAAGGGTTTTCAGTATCCTGTCCTCACTCTCTGAACTTTCTGAGAGAAGGAATTGAGGGATGTAGGCGCCTTCGAGGTCATCAGGAATACCCCCGAGGACTATGAATCCGAATTTCCGACAGGAGAAATCTTGTGCCCGAACTTGAATTCCATCATGAGGCTGCACACGAAAGCGATCCGACCGGGAAGAAGATTGGCGTTTTGGCAGCCGCATTTGCGGTGGCCCTGGCGCTCGTGACCATCGTCTCGCATCGGACGCACACCCATGCCATTGTGCTCAGAACAGAAGTCAACGACCAGTGGCAGTACTACCAGTCTAAGCGCATCAAGTTTCACAACCTGGAACTGGGTCAGGATTTGATTGCAGCTCTGGGAGCTAATGGAGAAGCCGCAGAAAAGGTATTGTCGCGGTATGGAAACGAAAAAGGGCGCTACGAAAAGGAAGGGGAAGACATCCAGCGGGAAGCAAGAAGGATCGAATCCGAGGTGAGCCGCGTGGAGCGGCGTGCCCTCCTCTATGACATAGGGGAAGGATTACTGGAGATTGCTCTCATCCTCACCTCGCTGTATTTCATTTCGAGAAAGATCTCCTTTCCGGTTATGGGACTGGTCGCCGGGTTAGCAGGAGGAATCGTGGCGGTCACAGGAATGCTCATTTAAGCAGCCACGGTGAGAGAGGCTCCCACCCTGGCTGCCGGATTCGCTATGGC
>JBAVHJ010000157.1:0-1922 GCA_049685715.1 Terriglobia bacterium
TGGATTTCGGATTACTGCGGTGCGAGCTTTGAACCGCAAGAGGCGCTGAGATTGCAGGAGCCGTTTAATCCCCGAAGCCTTGATTCACATCCTGCGACCTGAGCGGCCTCTGCGGTCCATTACTTTCCGACTATTCGAGCACGTGGATACTCTTCTTGTGGCACATCTCCTTCAGGATTTTCGGCCACACGGTGACGCTGACCTCTCCCAGGTGTGCCTTCTTGAGCAACAACATCTGGGTGCGCGACTGCCCGATGCCGCCGCCAATGCTGAGGGGAATTTCGCTCTTCATGATGGCCTGGTGGTATGGGAACTTGAGGAAATCCGTCAGACCGGTCATTTCCAGCTGTTTTTGGAGCGTCTGAGTATTGACGCGGATCCCCATGGAAGTAAGCTCATGGCGGCGCTTGGTCACCGGGTTCCAGACCAGGATGTCGCCGTTCAGGCCATGCATGGGCTGGCCACTCGCGGATACCGTTTCGGTGACCCAGTCGTCATAGTCGGCGGCCCGCATCTCATGCGGATAGCCGTCCTTGAGCGTCCAGCCGATCCCGATGATAAAAATGGCCGGGTACTTTTGCAGGACAGCCGTCTCCCGTTGCTTGCGCGGCATGTCCGGATACATGTCAAGGATCTCTTCGGCATGCAGGAACTTGAGTTCTTCCGGAAGGTCGGGGTACTTGTCGGTTTTCAGTTTCGGAAAGAGCTTTTGGGCATGTAATTCGGCGCCCTTGAGCACCTTCCAGATTCCTCGGACAATGCCCTTCAGGAAATTCAGATCGCGCTGCTCCGCGGTGATGACTCGCTCCCAATCCCACTGGTCCACATAGCAGCTATGATCGTGGTCAAGGAAGTAGTCTTTCCGTACAGCGCGCATGTCGGTGCACAGTCCCTCACCCACCTTCATTCCGAACTGTTTCAGGGCGACGCGTTTCCATTTGGTGGCGGCCTGCACGACCTGCGCGTCAATGGGATGCTTGTTATAGTCGTTCGAAATGTGGAACTGGATGGGCGTGCGTGAGCCGTCCCGGTCGAGCATGTCGTTCACGCCGCTCTCCACGTCCACGATCAGGGGGACCTGGACCATCATCAGGTTGAGCTCCTTGCACAGGTTCTCCTCGATGTAATTCTTCACCGCAAAAATGGCTCTCTGTGTTTCCTTCGGATCCAGCAGCGATCGGTAATCACTGGGAAGAATCTTCTCCAAATCCTCATAATTGCCGATTCCCGGCCCTGCAAGATCCGCTTTCTTGTCTGCTACAGTGCTCATATGAATTAAGTCTCCTTTGGATAAAAGTGCGCAAACTGAGTTTCAGGCCTAAAGGTAAAGTAAAATTAGGGCATCCCGCCTGACTGCCGATATGCAAGTCTCCCTTTCGAGAATGGTAGATCTGATTGGAGACATTTTGACTAAGAACATGGGTTTTACCCGGGTGAAAGGTCGACGCTCGAAAGGCAAGGCCAAGCGCTGAGAGAGGTAACCTCCACTGCGAATCTTATATCCGGAGGGCTGCCAATTCAAGTGAATCCTTTGAGGAATGGTGATTGACTTCCATCGTTTGTGCAGTCAGAATTGCTACATTCATCTTCATTCTTTTTTCGATTGGCCCGTGATGACCCTCGAAATTTTCATCCACGGACATTGAGAATCAGATTAACCCCCCTGTTTGGAGGTGAGTATGTTTCAAAAACCAATTACACTTACTCTGGTGGCGGCCACGGTCGTTGGCTTGCTCTTGTTTTCCGGAAATGCGCACTCTCAGGGGTTTGTACTCGGGTGCCCCACTCCTGCCTTCCCGACTCCGCCGCCTGCCAACGCCCTGGGAATTGACGCCAGTTGTCAGATTCAAGGAACAGGCCTTACAGAGGCCGCGCAAAACACCGCGAAGAACAACTTCTGCGCCGCCGGCCCTGCCCAACCG
>JBAVHJ010000158.1:0-1956 GCA_049685715.1 Terriglobia bacterium
CTATCTAAGTGCACGACGTGATTTCGGAGAACCTCCGGATCGGTCCAACGATTCTTTGGCGAGACGGGTACTTCTAACTCAATGCCATGAACACTGCCTTCTGTCCCTTTAGATGCATTTACGGGCAAAAAGTTCCCAAAGAAGTTTGGCAAATTGAGAGTGACTGGGTGTTCAGTTCTGATTGTCCCCGGTTTTTTGATGCTGAATCGTTTTAAGTTCATCCATGAATGCCTTGATCTCCCGCTGACGATCTGACAGGTGTTTGCTTTGGGAAGACAAGTAACGTTGACCCTTGATGTTTGAGTTCTGAAGACTGTCAGCCCAGGCCCGAAGTTGCCTCGAAATCGACTCGGACAACGATTTGAGATCTGAGATTTCAGATTTGAGATGGGTGAACGCTCCAAGGCGGTCCATCAAACAGAGCATAGACCGCACCTCACCCGCGGAACCTCGGGCGATGTAAAGAAACGTCAACAGCTCCTGTGTTGTCCCTCGCTCAAATCCTTCCGCAATATTGTTGGAAACCGACAAGGCTGCTCGCTCAATCTGGTTCCTCAAGTCTCCGCCAGTCCGAACAGGGTTGTCGTCAAACAGAAGGATTATTGTACGAGCCAAATCGACCGCTGACTCCCTTACGGGCAGCTCTTCGAATCGCTTGTATTTCATGAGGATTCCATATCGGGGGAGATTTGGAGTTCCGATCGTTCTTATGTAATCAATCAGATCACAGGTCAGCTGTCAAGCATAACCTTATGGGTGTTGGGATCAGGCTCCATCGGTAATTACTACTTCGGATCAATATTTTCCCAGGGTTAGGTGTTAATCAGTCTTCAATTCGCCGACAAGTATTTCTTGAACCACGCCACCGTTCGTTGGATGACCTCGTTCTCCCATGCAATCGAAGTATAGGTATGGTTGGCTCCCGCAATAATGACCTTTTCTTTGACGGCCGCGCCTGCCGAATCCAAAAAGTCCTCCGCATCGGACAGAGGAACCACCGCATCATTTCCCGCCTGGAGGATCAGGGTGGGTCCTTTGAACGAGGCGAGGGAAGTGAGCGGATTCACCTTGACCATCTCTTCAAGCGCCTGGGCTGAAATTTCACGGGCGTCATACTCCAAGTTGCCCCGGGCATCAGGGATGGCTTTACCGGTCCTCGTTATGGCGCTACGCAGACGGTCGGTGTGGGCGACGGCGCTCCACAAGACCAAGGCGCGGGCCTGCCCGGAGCCGGCGACGCTTGCGGCAACCGTTCCTCCGAGCGAAAGGCCACTCAATCCGATGCGGTCGGACGCGATTCCTTTTTGCTTGCGCAAGAATGCGATGGCATCTTCGGCGTCGGCAATTTCACCCTGCAGCGACATCTCCCTGAATGTTCCTTCGGACTCTCCCGATCCGTAGAAATCAAAGCGCAGTGAGGCGATGCCCGCTTCCGCAAGGGCTCTCGCGCACTTGACAAAGATCCAGTGTGACTCGATCCGGTCGCCCGTGAACCCGTGATAAAAGATGACGCCGGGAACGGGGCCGTTGTGGGTACTGGCATTCGGCCAATGGATCATTCCCCGCAACCATTTTCCGTTGCGGTTCTTGAATTGCACCAGGGTTTCCATGGGGGTTGGTTTCCTTTCGTGCTGCTTCGCTTCGGTCGTGGGGGCACTGGACAAAAGGGTCACACGCTGTTGAGAAGGAGTGCAGCGCACAGGCGTCCAGACAAGCACAAAAAAGATGAAGAAATGAAGGCCAATCTTACGCATCTTGGTCCCCTTATTGTCGTGGACTTCCATATTGCCTCAACAGGAGGCCCTCTTTGCTGCCTCCCCTTTTTGACCTGAATCGAAAGTCATAGACAACGGCGGTCCATGGGATCCGTCTCATCTCTGAGGATCGATCTTACCCCATCGCGTTTAACGGCTTCCTCCAGCGGGGGGCAAGGCATCCCTTCCCGTGATCAAGCGG
>JBAVHJ010000159.1:0-2425 GCA_049685715.1 Terriglobia bacterium
CCCTCGGAAGCACTTCAAAAAGTTGGGCTCAAACAAGCATCCCGGCCCGTCGACGGCCCTGTGTCATTATTCTGGCGAGAACCAGAGAGGCCACCATTTATCTGCTGTGGCTTCAAAATTGAAAATATCATTATCTGGAAAGAACGCGATTCCACAAATACCCCAATAGGGGGCCTGAAATCCATCGATGTCATTTTCAGTGAAAAACTCTCTGCACCTGAGGAGACCGTGAGAGAAAGGACAACTGCTGAATGGGAGAGATGGAAGAGCCTAGAGGAACACCCTCCAGAATACCTAATGTCGAGAGCCTGTCGTGAGACGATAAAAGAAAATCTGAAGTCTCCCTCGACGGCAGACTTTCCAGATTTCTTTGATCGGGTGAACTCTTTGGGTAAGGGTGCCTTTGAATTGTATATTGATGTGGATGCCCAAAACGGCTTTGGGGCAAAGATTCGAAGCAATTTCACATGTGAAGTGCAATGTTCTGACCGAGAAAACTGTAGAGTGCTGGGCATCAAGGAGAATTGAACCCAGCATGGAGTCGGACCAAGCTAAGTTGTACTAGGATAAGAGAACAATTGCCAAAACCGGGTATTTTCGAAGCTTAGACGGCTGTTTTCGCCCTCAAAATTTTCCCCACAAGGCTCTTCGTCCTCCCGCAACTGGCAACACGTTTCGGCGGGCATCACGTCCCTTCCTGTGGCTCTCGGTCCCAACTGCTTCCGAACGGCTTCGACATAAGCTGATTTTCGGGTCGGCCATTGAAACTCGACATTTGTTTCATCCGCAGATTTCGCGGGATACCCAGAAGGATCCGTGAGATAGAAAAAAAGGACAGACACCTGCTCGCTGTACAATTTCAGAAAACTCGAGCAATTAGGTGTCTGTCCCTGGTCCTGCGGGTTACTGTCCCGCTGGTTTCATCTTGCCTTCGGCGTCGTAGACCTCGACCGCCCCGTATTTCTTTAGCGGTTCTTCGATTTGCTTGGCGTCGCCGACCGCCACCACCTGCTGATGATCGAAGTCGAGGTATTTCTTGGCCACCCTTTGGACATCGTCCACCGTCACTGTAGCAATCTTCTGGGGGTAGGTGTCCCAGTAATCGGCCGGCAGGTTATAGAGCTTCTGGGTGATGATGTTCTGAAGCACCCTTTGGGGAGATTCCAGCTCCAGCGCGAATCCGCCAATGATGGCCCGTTTTCCATTCTCGAATTCTGTGGCCGGCACTTTTTCATCGCGGAGGCGCTTGATTTCATACATCAGCTCTTTCATGGCTCCGTCCGTGACGTTGGTGCGAACCTCGGTGTTGGCCTGGAAGACCCCGCGATACTTGAACGCATTGACGCTGCTGTACGCGCCGTAGGTGTAACCCTTGTCCTCACGCAGGTTCATGAAGAGCCGTCCACTGGGTCCTCCGCCGATCACTCGGTTCATCACTTCGAGAGGGCAGTAGTCAGGATCGGTACGCTCGATGGTCAGGTCCCCGACAAGAAGGTTGGTTTGGACCGAGCCTGGCCGATCCACCAGTCGGATCTTCGCCGCGCCGGGTCCGCTTGCCTTGGGAATCACGGTGTTAGGCACGTCTGCGGGCTTCCACGCACCAAAGACTTTTTCAAGTTTGGCAACGATCTCGTCCGGCTTCACGTCACCCACAATCGCAAAAATCGCGTTATTGGGCCGGTAATACGTGGCGTGGAATTGCGCCAGCATCTCAGGCGTGAGGCTCTGAATAACTTCCGGTGTCGGAGCGATTCGTCCGGCCGGATGCTCGCCGTACATAGCCTTGGAAAACATTTCGGCGGCCAGGAAGCCCGGCTGAGAACGAGCCTGACGGAGCTGGGCCATCATCCGGGTCTTTAATTTGGTGAATTCATCCGCGGGAAAACTGGGATTCAGGATGACGTCTGCAAATAACTCCATCACTCCATCCATATTGTCGGTCAAGCCCGAGGCCGAGATCGTGCTCGTGATGGAAGAGAGGCCGGCGTTGGCACCCAGCGTGGCCCCAAGGGTGTCTACTTGCTCGGCAATCTGCTTGCTCGTTCGGGTCTTGGTCCCTTCACGCAGCATGGTGGCCGTGCCCTGCGCGAGTCCGGTTTTCCCTGCGGGGTCCGACATCCCCCCCGATAGTATGACCATCTGCATATTGAAGGTCGGCAGCTTGTGGTTTTCAAGCACAATCACTTGAAGCCCATTGCTCAACTTTTTTTCCGTGGGTTTGGGAAGCTTGACTTTCAGAACCTCACTGCTGACCGGCGCCTTGCCTTTAACAACAGCCCCCTTGACGGATTGGGGGGGCATCGACTGCTGCGCTAAAGCGAGGGAGCAGGCCATCGCTCCGACTCCTGCCGCCCACATCGCCCGACGCAGTATTGAGATGATTCTGTTCATGGTTCTATGTTCTCCTCTCTTAGCGTTCCATGCC
>JBAVHJ010000160.1:0-7677 GCA_049685715.1 Terriglobia bacterium
GGGCGGTATGGAGCCCAACATCCCTGTCGGCTCCGGGGCGGGCGTCGCCGCAGGTATGCGCAGGGCGAAGGCCGGCGGCAAGCGTGAGCTGCTCGCGGGGGCAAGCGGCAAATGGGTGGCGCACTGGAAGATGGTGCACATCGTGCGGCCGGTGTGGGAGGAGGTCGGCGCCGACAACCAGCTTGGACGCGAGTTTGCGCCTCTCACTTACACTCCGGAAGACGCCGACGGACTGGTGCTGCTCGATCCGGCTCCGCGCACCGTCCGGGGCGCCCGCGATCTGCTGAGCGTCGGCCTGCAATACGGCAATGCGTTCGGCCGGGGGTTTCAGGCCGCGGCGCTTAAGCCGGCGGACTTCTTCGGCAACGACGACGTGCTCTACCTGATGGAGGATATGGCCACTGGTGAGATCCGTCTCAGCATCCTGTGGGAGTGGCTGCAGAAGGGCGCCAAATTCACCGACGACGACCCCGCGACCGGCGTCCGCGCCGGCGATCCCTTCGACGCGGCGCTCTTCGCGCGGCTGCTCGCCGAAGAGTACGAGAAGCTGCTCGGCGCTCGCAACCGCGACGTCCACGACGACTCCAAGCCGACCACGCTGCCCATCGCGCGGGAGATCGTTGCGACCTACGTCACTGATCGCGTCAAGCCGCCCTGGTACATCGATCTCTTGAATCTCAACCTCGACAACCACGACCTCGCCACGGCAAGATCCCGCATCCGGGCCTACATCGCAGCCTTCGAGCGGGACGGGTCGCGGATCACCGAGAGCCTGGATTTTGTCACCTGAAGCAAGGAGCCCGTGTATGAACTCGTTTGAGCAGGAAGTCGCCGCAACCCAGCAGTGGTTCGACAGCCCCCGCTTCACAGGCGTGGTCCGCCTCTACACCGCGCGTCAGGTGGTGGAGCAGCGCGGCACGATCGCCCACGACTACACGGTCCCGCGCGAGGCCGCGGCGGCCTTCTATGACCGTCTGCGCCAACTCTTCGCTGCGCGCAAGAGCATCACCACTTTTGGCCCGTACTCGCCGGGGCAGGCGGTGGCGATGAAACGGATGGGGATCGAAGCAATCTACCTCGGCGGCTGGGCGACCTCCGCCAAAGGGGGAACAAGCGAGGACCCGGGACCCGATCTCGCGAGCTATCCTCTCAGCCAGGTTCCTGACGAAGCCGCCACGCTGGTGCGCGCCCTGCTCACGGCCGACCGCAACCAGCAGTACCTGCGCTCGCGCATGACCGAGGCGCAGCGCGCCGCGACGCCGGTCCGCGACTTCCGGCCGTTCATCATCGCCGACGCCGACACCGGTCACGGCGGCGACCCGCACGTACGCAACCTGATCCGTCGCTTCGTGGAGGCCGGCGTGCCGGGCTACCACATCGAAGACCAGCGTCCGGGCACCAAGAAGTGTGGCCACCAGGGTGGGAAGGTGCTCGTGCCGCAGGACGAGCAGAACAAGCGCCTGAACGCCGCCCGCTTCCAGCTCGACGTCATGGGGGTTGCAGGCATCATCGTCGCCCGCACCGACGCCGAGGCGGCCAACCTGATCGACGGGTGCGGCGACGAGCGCGACCAGCCCTTCCTGGTGGGCGCCACCAACCGCGACCTGCCGGCTTACAAGGGGTGCTTCCTGGCGCTGATCCGGCACTTCTACGAGCGGGGAGTCCGGGAGCTCAACGGCCACCTCCTCTACGCCCTCGCCGACGGCGAGCACGCCGTCGCCACCCGCTGGCTCGAGCGCCATGGCCTCCTCTCTCAGGTCGCCGAAGCTGCGACGGCCTACCATCAGGGAAAGGGCATCTCGCTCGAC
Organism: Terriglobia bacterium; assembly: GCA_049685715.1. Classification (GTDB taxonomy): domain Bacteria; phylum Acidobacteriota; class Terriglobia; order JAIQFV01; family JAIQFV01; genus JAIQFV01. The sequence continues at coordinate 1,809 of JBAVHJ010000160.1, forward strand.
GCCACGTTCGACGGAGTCGCCTCCCGCTTCCTCGCAGCGTGGGAGGACGAGGCCGGCCTCGAGACCTTCGGTGAGGCGGTTGCCGAGGTGCTCGAGTTCCGCGCCAGCGAGGGCGAACCGCTCACCACAAGCGTTGACGAGTGGCGGCGCTTCGCTTCACGCGCATCGCTCTACGCCTCCCGGGAGAAAGCGCGGGAGCTCAGCGCCGATGTCTTTTGGGACTCAGAAACGGCCAAGACGCCCGAGGGGTATTACCAGGTTCGCGGCGGCGTCCCCTACGCGATCGCCAAGTCGCTTGCCGCGGCGCCCTTCGCCGACCTGCTCTGGATGGAGACCAAGACCGCCGACCTCGCCGACGCCCGCGCGTTTGCCGAGGCGATCCATGCCGAGTTTCCCGACAAGATGCTCGCCTACAATCTCTCGCCATCATTCAGTTGGGATACCACGGGCATGAGCGAAGACGAGATGCGGCGCTTCCCCGAGGAACTCGGCAAGCTGGGCTTCGTCTTCAACTTCATCACCTACGGCGGCCACCAGATCGATGGGCTCGCTGCCGAGGAGCTCGCCATCGCCCTCAAGCAGGACGGCATGCTGGCCCTCGCCCGCTTGCAACGAAAGCTGCGGATGGTCGAGTCGCCCTACGTCACGCCACAGACCCTCGTCGGCGGACCGCGCGGCGACGCCGCACTCGCGGCCACGTCGGGGCGCACGGCGACGACCATGGCAATGGGCAAGGGCTCGACCCAGCACCAGCACCTGGTACAGACCGAGGTGCCCAAGAAGCTGCTCGAGGAGTGGCTGGCGATGTGGACCGAGCACTACAAGATTCCCGGAGCGCTCCTCGTCCAGTTGCGGCCCCACCGCTCCGGCTCGGAGCTGCTCGAGATCGCCATCTATGACAACGGGAAGGAGAAGCTCGCCAACGTCGTCTTCGCCCCCATCCAGGACCGGCGTGGCCGGAGCATCCTCTCGGTGCGCGACCAGAACACCTTCGCGGAGTCGCTGCGCAAGAAACGCCTGATGACCCTCATCCACCTCTTCCTGGTGCACCGCTTCAGGGCCGACTCGGTGCACTACGTCACCCCCACCGAGGATAACCAATATCAGGTCGCGAAGATGAGGTCCCAGGGCATCTTTCACGAGGTCAACACCGAGGTCGGCCAGATCATCGTCGCCGACGTCGACCACCAACGGATCTCCGAGCTCCTGGCGCCCGATCGGGAGGCGTTGGGTAGGCTGATTCGCAAGCAGGGATAGGTGGCCGAGCGACAGCCCAGGTCTGCTTTTCACACTAATCCTCCGCGACCTCTGCGGTGACTATTCGATTTGCTTTCTCCGAATCCGCCTGTGTCATCCGCGAAATCTGTGGATGAAACAAATGTCGAACGTGAGACCCGCCGAAACGGGTTCCCAGTTGCGCGAGGACGAACCAGCTTCTGGGGATTATTTTGAGGGCGAGAAGAGCCGTTTAAGTCTCGAAAATACCCGGTTTGGGGAATTGTTCTCTTTTCCTACTGCAACTTAGCTTGGTCCGACCCGATGCTTGCTGCTTTAGGGCAGTCTTCGTGGCTGCTAATTATTACTGATGTTCGACTTTGATTTGACGATTGCCGTTTCGCAGATCCCAGTCAGCGGATTGTGACCATCGGACTCCAGGATGATTTTTTCTGGAGCTTCAGTCTTCGTCGTCGATTGTGTGCTCAGATCAAATGGCTTGCTCGTTTCAAAGTTCCAGCCTACCTTGATCAGTCCGCTGACCGCCCCTTTTATGCTAATCACGACTGGCTTAATGGGAGCAGAATTCCCGCCATTCTTTGGTTTCTCCAGGATCAGATAATACGAGCCTGCGGGCACAATGCCCAAGTTGAACCTGCCTTCGCTGTCCGTAGTAGCGCGAGCGGCGGGACTCCCGCCGGGATTTTTTCCAAGTTTGACATCGACACCTTTAAGAGGCGCCCCGCTAACGGTGGCGGGTGACTTTTGTGCTAGGGTCGTAGGCGAAAGCAGACATAGCAACGTACAGACAAACAAGAGAAGAATCGAGGCAGAAACAGCAAATCGCGTTGACATGATGGATCTCCTTACCTTGTCAATAGAGTCATCACACACCATGATGACTGCGAAGTGAGCTGGAGTTGCAACAAGACCTTATCACAAGTATGAAGCCAGTCGTTAGCCACATTCCGGACTGGGTGGCGCACACATCGCGTTTCTTGACTTTGAACTGCTTTCCCCTATCACCCAACACCTATCACCTAAAACCTCCGCGGTGATTCATTGGAAATTCGTGAAAGTCCCGAATGAATTACAATTCGGAGACCCCACAATTCCGCGAAACTTTTTTCTTGCCCTCTTCGTTAATGGAGGTGTACCTGTCGTCTGCCGGCGCCCGGCGGAGACCTGCCGTGGGGCGGTTCTGGCCCGTAAAACTCGATGGGGGAGGCAAAATGGGATCCATCATTCAAGACGTTCGCTTCGGGGCGCGGACACTGGCAAAGTCACCCGGATTCATCATTATCGCGATCCTCACGTTGGCGCTGGGGATTGGGGCGAATAGCGCGCTGTTCTCCGTCGTGAATGGAGTGCTACTGAATCCCCTGCCCTATCCCGACCCGGAGAAGCTCGTCGCGGTGTTCGCCTCCACCCACGAATTCCAGCACAGCTCGGTCACCTATATGAATTACCTGGACTGGGAGAAGTACAACCAATCGTTCGAGCGCTTGGGGATTTTTCGCAATGAGGACGAATTCCTGATTGGAGCGGGAGAGGGGGAACGTGTCCAGGCCTATCAGGTCTCCGCGGGCTTTTTCCCCGCCCTCGGAATACAGCCCAAACTGGGGCGACTGTTGCGCCCGGAAGAAGACCGGATCGGCGGGGCGCCCGTGACGATGATCAGCGAAGGGCTGTGGAAACGAAAATTCAGTGCCTCGCCTGAGATCATCGGAAAGTCCATCACGCTGTCGGGGAAATCGTACGAAGTGGTGGGTGTTATTCCCGCCAGCTTTACCCTGTATGGGCGGCCGCGGGATGTCTACATTCCGATTGGGCAATGGGCCGACCCGACGTTTCGCGATCGCCGTGTCAGTATGGGCTCTCATGTCATCGGACGGTTGAGACCGGGCGTGATCCTGACAGAGGCGCGGGCGGATATGGACCGCATCGCCCAGAATCTGGCGGCCACCTACCCCGATTCAAACAAGGGCATGGGTATCGCTCTCCTGCCATTGAAAGAGAACATGGTCGGGGACATCCGGCCGTTCCTCCTCCTGCTGCTGGGGGCCGTCGGGTTTGTGCTGCTGATCGCTTGCGCGAACGTGGCGAACCTGCTGCTCGCACGGGCCACGGGCCGGATGAAAGAATTTGCTATTCGCGCGGCCCTGGGGGCCAATCGAAGGCGCGTCATCCGCCAACTGTTAACGGAGAGCATCCTTTTGGCGATGGCCGGGGGCGCCCTGGGGCTGGCGTTGGCGTACTGGGGGACGAAGGCGATCCTGGGCACGCTGCCGCAAGCGCTGCCGCGCACGAGCGAAGTGAAGCTCGATTGGCACGTGCTGCTCTTCACGCTGGGGGTTTCGGTCGCGGTCGGCGTGGTTTTCGGGCTGATGCCGGCGCTGCGGATGTCGCGTGCCGGGCTGCAGGAAATCCTGAAGGAAGGCGGGCGCGGAATGAGTGGGGCGCGGCACCGGGCCCAACGCGTGTTCGTCGCGGTGGAGATGGCGATGGCGCTCGTGCTGCTGGCTGGAGCGGGGCTGATGGTGCGCAGCCTCTCGGCGCTGTGGAATGTTGACCCGGGATTCAACCCGCACAACGTGATGACGTTTGATATGACGATGCCACGCGGCATTGCGGACAAACCGCAGGCCCAACGGACGCTGCTGCGCAACCTCCACGACACCCTGGTCGCCGTGCCCGGAGTCGAATTCGCTTCGCTGCAGGGAGGCTCGCTGCCCATGAATGGGGACTCCGAATTGCCCTTCTGGCTTGAGGGTCAGCCCAAGCCGGCCACCCAGGACGAGATGTCCGTCGCGTTATTTTACCTGGTGCAACCGGACTACCTGAAGGCGATGGGGACTCCCCTGAAGCGCGGCCGGTTCTTAGCGGAGCAAGACAACGAGCATTCGCCGCCGGTGGTGGTGATTGACGAAATGTTCGCGCGGAAACATTTCCCGAACGAGGACCCCGTGGGGAAGCGCCTGAATCTCGCTATTATTGAGATGCAGCCGGTGATTGTGGGCGTCGCCGGCCACGTCAAGCACTGGGGACTGGATTCCGACGCGACCGCCAAGATCCAGGCGCAAATCTATATTCCGTTCATGCAACTTCCGGATCGGCTCATGCCGTTGCTGTCGAACGGCGTGGGACTCGTCGCGCGCACCCAGGGCGCACAGGGCGAGCTGACGGAGACGATCCGGCACACCCTGGCGCGAATGAACAGCGATCAGGTGGTCTACGGGGTCCAGTCCATGGACGAGATCGTGTCCGATTCACTCTCCGATCGAAGATTCTCCATGATCCTGCTTGGGGTCTTTGCCGGGCTGGCCCTGATTCTCTCGAGTATCGGGATCTATGGGGTGGTGTCCTACCTGGCGGGACAGCGGACGCATGAGATTGGAATCCGTTTGGCGCTGGGCGCCCAGCGGGGCGACGTGCTCCGGCTGGTGCTTGGCCAGGGGGCGGGGATGGCCCTGATGGGCGTGGGAGTTGGACTGGGCGTGACCCTGGGCCTCACGCGACTGATGACCAAAATGCTCTTCAGCGTGAGCGCGACCGATCCCCTGACCCTGGGAGGCGTTTCAGTGATGTTGATCGCAGTGGCGCTCGTGGCGTGCTATATCCCCGCGCACCGCGCCATGCGCACCGATCCGGTGATCGCCCTCCGGTACGAATGAATTCAATCTCCGCGCCTCAGCGATGAATCATGAATTGTCGACTGTCGCTGCCTGACCCGAGTGGCTTGAATTGTGAGGGGTCACGCTCGGTATGCCTTTTTTCTGTCACGAAAGGAATGCAAGACAACATCCTTCTCGAAGATGTCGTAACGCAGCCGATAGTCCCCCCTGCGAATGCGCCACTGCCCCTCACCGGGATTCAATCCGGTGAGCTTCTTGATCTGGTATTTCCTCGACGTGTTCTGTGGATCTTTAACAAGGATCGCCAGAAGGTCTTCCAAAAACGCGACCAGCTTCTTGTTCCGCCCGATCACTTTCCTGGCTTGGCGTTCAAACGCAGAGGTTGTAAGGACCCGGTAGGGTTCGGCCATGGCAGGAGCTTACTTCTTCTTGCTGGTGACCGGGCGTCGCAGCCCGGCCAAGAAAGCGCCGGCCTTGCGAGCTCGCCCGCGATGATAGTCTTCCTGGCTTTTCCGGATTTGTGCTCTGATGCCCGGATCTCGCATTTCGAGATAGTCCTCGAGTTCATCCGCGTTCATAATCCCGGCCACGGGAATTCCATCCTTTTCGAGGATGAAGTACTCCCGGTTCAGATGAGCCCGTCGAACCACTTGCCCCAGATTGATCCGGGCCTGCGTGATTGGAATTCTCTGGATCATATGATTCTGAGTTCTCGTCAAGTTTCCCCCGTGATGCATAATATTGATTAATGTTAATCAACTGAATCTTAACAGACCCTAACCCTTTGTCAAGGTCTCAAGAAATCAATGACCTCTCAGCAAAGTCTCCACGGCAGAAAAGGCGTTGATTCTTTCTGCTGTGCTTGGCCCAGAGTTGTATGTGAAAGACAACCAGGAATGGCGAGGAAATTCGGGACCGTCCTGAATGGCACTAAGTTAAGGGCCTGACAACCCGAATGAGCTAAATCCCTGAAAGGGATTCATTCATCAGCCCAGGGCAACGCCCTGGGTTTGAAATCC
>JBAVHJ010000161.1:0-11665 GCA_049685715.1 Terriglobia bacterium
GTCTGGGACTGACAACTTTAATCGGTTGAATCAGGAATGAATAGCTCGAAGGAATCGCCCGAACGATCCTCCAGCAACGCTCAAGTATAGGCGTGGACCGAGGCGCCGACGGGCGGCCCGCACGGCCGAACCACCGTGCAGCCTGTGCTGCAGGTCTCGGCGATCAGAGGGACGAATTAGAGGGAATAGGAATACAAGAAACCAAAAAACAGGCCGACCGTGGATGCCCCCCGTCTTGAGGAGACACGGCGCCGCTTCCCTTGAGAGAATCCCGGCTCCCTATTTCGCTGGAGCCGCCGGAGGAGATCCCGTGTTTTCGGAGGCCTTCCCCCAAGGGGTGAGTCGCATGGCATCGTTGTAAATGACGTAAACCATAAGGAGCATCAAGAAAACGAAACCCACTTGAATGAAGCGCTCTTTCGTCACCCGACCCAGATCGCGGCGAATGGCACTCTCGATCAAGAGCATGAAGATCATCCCGCCATCCAGGACTGGTATGGGAAGTAAGTTGAAGATCCCCAGCTGGAGGCTTATAAACGACATCCAACGGAACAGATCGGCGGCACTTGCTTTGGCCGCTTCGCCGGTCTCCTTGAAGATGCCGATCGGTCCCACCAGGGTTTTGGGAGAAGTCTTGCCGGTGATCAGTTGTCCCAAGACCTTGAAGGTCAATCCCCCGATGCGAAGATTCTCCTGTACGGATTTCCGAATAGAGCCCAGCAGTCCAAGATTGATCTTTTCCCTGGGGATATCGGGTCTGAAACCAATTCGTCCGTACCCCAGGGCCGGATCGAGCACGGGGGTGATTTCCTTCGTCAAGGTGTTGTCTCCCCGTTTCAGCACAAAAACCAGCGGCTTGCCAACGCTCTTATGAATAGTGTCGTTGAGATAAATAAAATCCTCGGTCCGGGTGATGGGATGATCTCCCATTTTCACGATCAGGTCACCCTCCTGAACACCGGACTGGGCCGCTGGAAACCGGGCTACCAGGTTGCGTACCTGGACTGGAATGGAGGGCTGTATTCCGAAGTCGCTTATCCGCTCCCCGGTCTCCGGGAAACTCACCAGCCGCGGATTGAGTGTCGTTTCAATTCTCCTTCCATTCCGCTCAACACTGACGGCGACGGGCGTGGCCTGATTAGTGATGGACAATATCTCGAGGTCATGCCATTTCGGATTCTCCTTGTCGCCCAACTTAAGAATTCGATCGCCCGCTTCGATACCCGCCGCAGCCGCAACCGACTTTTCTGTCATCGACCCCACCACGATGGGTTGATCCAAGTACATGGGTTCCAGGTAATTGATCTTGAAAACCGCAGCGAGGATGAGAACGGCTGTGAGAAGATTCATGGCGGCGCCCGCCACCCCCACCAAAAGCCTCTGCCATCGCGGTTTGCTCAAGAACTCGTCGGGTGCGCCGACCGTCTCATCGGTTGGATATTCACCGGCCATTCGGACATAACCACCTACCGGAAGAATGCTGATTCGGTAGTCCGTTCCTCCGCGTTCGAAGCCCACCAGGCGCTTTCCGAATCCGAGTGAAAAAGTCAGAATGCGGACTCTAAAGAACTTAGCGACGAGGAAGTGCCCCAGTTCATGGACAAAGATGAGGACACCCAGGACAAAGACAAACGACAGGATATAAACGGCCGCGTTATACAAAAAACTCTCCTTATTGTGTAGTGAAGTGATGCTTCGCCGACATTATATCACAGCGAGGGCAACCCGCCGGGCTTCCCTATCATACTCAATACATTGGCCAATCGATTGGATCTTCACTGCAGGCAGGCGTTCCAGCGTTTTTTCAATGACGACTGGAATCCGGGTAAGTGGGATTTCTTCTTTGAGGAAAGCGTGAACGGCCACCTCATCGGCGGCGTTCAAGGCGCACAGCGCGGACGAGCCTGTTTCGAGCGCCTGATAGGCCAGGGCGAGGCACCGGAACCGATTGAGATCAGGCTTCTCAAAATCAAATTTCATTGACTTTCCAAAATCAAAATACTGGACATTGGAATTGAACCGGTGTGGATAGGTCAATACATATTGGATGGGCTGGCGCATGTCGGTCGCACTCAGTTGTGCCATGATCGACCCATCGACAAATTCGACCATCGAATGGATCGTCGACTGCGGATGCACGAGAACGTCGATTTGCTCGGCCTTTAACCCAAACAACCAGTGGGCCTCAATGACTTCGAATCCTTTATTCATGAGAGTGGCACTATCGATGGTAATGCGGTTCCCCATTTGCCAGGTCGGGTGCGCCAGGGCTTCTCGAACGGTGGCGCGGCGCATGGATCGCAGCGTGGCGGTGCGAAAGGGCCCTCCCGAGGCAGTCAGGATTAATCGCCGGACCTCGTGAGAATGTCCTGATCGCAGGCATTGATGGATGGCGCAATGTTCGCTGTCGATGGGCAGCAAGGGCTTCCCATACCGGGCCATCTCCCGAGTAATCAATTCCCCTGCTACGACGAGAATTTCCTTGTTTGCCAAGGCCACCGACTTGCCGTGTTTGACCGCCTCGAAAGTGGGAACCAATCCCACCACTCCCACGGTGGCGGCCACGACAAGCTCAACGGCGGGATGCGTGGCGACGGCCGTCATTCCTTTTTCGCCGACCTCAATCTGGGGCTGGCGCCGCGCAGGAAGCCCCCTCAGGGCGCGGGCCAACGCATCAGCCGTCTCCTCATCGGCCACCGAGACAACCTGGGGATGAAATCTTCTGATTTGTTGGGAAAGGAGGGCGGCGTTACTTCCTGCCGCGAGTGATATAACGCGGATCTTGTCCGGAAATTTTTCGACCACTCGGAGGGTGTTCACCCCTACCGAGCCTGTCGACCCGAGGATAGAAATGTTCTTCATTCGGCTTTCAAGCGTCCATCCTGATGGGAATACCTCATTCGCCTGTGAAGGCCTTCTTCAGAAATGCCAACGCGGACGGATAATAATACATCACCGGAATGGCGAATAACAAACTATCGATCCGATCCAGCACACCCCCGTGCCCTGGAATCATCGAAGAAGAGTCCTTCACCCCCGCCCCTCGCTTCAAGGCGGACTCGGCCAGGTCCCCCAGAACCCCCGCGAGATCGAGCGCAATCGCGAGAGTCATAAGTGATCCCATGCTGTATTCCCGGAGCCAGTACTGCTGAAAAACCACCGAGACAAGCACGCTGGCGACCGTTCCACCGACGAGGCCTTCGATGGTCTTTCCCGGGCTAATCTTGGGGGCCAGTTTATGCTTCCCGATCGTTCGACCGACATAGTAGGCCCCAATATCCGAAGCCCAAATCACGACCAGCAGAAAGAATATGGCCGCTCGATTTTCAAAGGGCGAAAGACGCATGCCCGAGTGGGAAGCGGGACTCGCCCACGCCAATAGCAAACTCAGGAAGCCGGTGGTGTACAGTGCGCCCAAGATCGTCGCACCGGACGAGCCGATGGCAAGGGCAAAGCTGTCGGGGTGAATCAAGATGAGACTCATCACCAGCAGGACGAACCCAGCCAGGACGGCCATGCTGACCTGCTGGGGAAAAAGCCATTGCTCCGCTAGCAGCCATATCCCGAAAAGATGACCAGCCACTCGGAAGGGTCGAAGGCCGCATTTCCCCGAAAGCTGGTAAAACTCGTGTAACCCGAGCGTGCCGATCACGGCCAGTACCGCAAAGATCACCCAGCGTGGAGCCCACCCGACCACGACGACCGCAACCAGAACCAGGACCATACCGCTCAACACTCGCGTCATGCGTGGAGGCCACCATAGCGCCGTTCGCGCTTCTGAAATTCAATGATTCCTTCCAGCAAATGATATCGGCGAAAATCAGGCCACAGAACCGGGGTGACCCAGATTTCCGAATACGCGATCTGCCAGAGCAGGAAATTCGAAACACGCATTTCTCCACTTGTTCGGATCAGCAAATCCGGGTCGGGCAAGCCGGCTGTGTAAAGTTCCCGCTCAATGTCCGCTTCGCTCAAATGGTCCAGATCGGAACCATTGGTTCGCATCCGGATGGCCACACGTTTGAACGCATCGACAAGCTCGGCCCGCCCCCCATAGTTCAGGGCCACATTGAAAATCATCCCGGTGTTTTTCCGGGTCTCCTCCCGACCGTACATCAGATCCTTTTGGACCAGGGGGGGGAGTTCATCCATTCTTCCCAGGACTTGAAAGCGGATGTTGTTCCGCTTCAATCGGGCCAGTTCCTTGTGCAGAAACTCGCGCAACAGCCGCATCAGGACGCTTATCTCGGTCTTCGGCCTTTTCCAGTTTTCCATGGAAAACGCATACAGGGTCAGCGCTTCGATGTTCAGGAAACGGGACATCTCAACCGTGTCCCGAACCGCATCGATACCGGCGCGGTGCCCGGCGACTCGCGGGAGATGGCGCTGTTGTGCCCATCGGCCATTTCCATCCATGATGACCGCGATGTGCCGCGGCATCCGGTTCGGATCAAGTTCTTCTACCAGCCTCTTGCACCGCGCATCCAGAATGAAGGGGTCCGGCGATTCAGTCTTGAGACTCACGATTCAGCCTATCCTTATTGTCTTGGGGTCTGCCAAAGCGGGGTCAAACACCATTCCGTGTTCTTGAATCTCCTGCCCTGGACAGCTTTCGAGGAACAACGTGGCGTAGCTTTTCAGGAGGTAATCGCGAGAGGAAAAACCCAGTCGTGCGGCGACTTGATCAATCCAATCGGGAGCGCCCTCCAGCTCCAGAAAAGTACCAATCGGGGTTTCATCCAGCAGGACATGTCCCCGGGAATCACCTGTCACCCTAAACTCGGTGCGATACTTCTGATACCGGAACGTCTCCTCCAACCCCAGTTTACGAAAAATGCATCGTACCGTCTCTCCCCCCGCGACTTCGGTTTGAATCTCTTCACGTACCTTGTACCGCAAATTCCTTTCTGGCGGGTCCTTGAAAGTAATAATGAAATGATCGCCGGATTTTCTCAACCGAAGCAGGGAGCTCGACTCACGCAACGCCCGGCTGGGAAAGTCAAACAGCCAGTTATCTTCGAAGACTCGATCCCGGACCAGTTCGAACCCGTCCTCCTGAAGTTGGCGGCGCATACGAGGGACGTCATCAACCTTCAGTTTGACCTCGATCTCCTTCATCACATTTCCTATGGTGGTCCGGACCTGCACGCCCTTATCTTTTACGCGCCCACATCCGTTCCTCAATGGCCGTCGCAGACAATTCCGATTCAGCTACATCTAGCGGTTGCGATCAATGACGAAATGAGTAATGTCCAGTAATGCCTGTTTGTATGGTGACTTGGGAAAACAGGATAATTCACCTCGGGCAGCCTCGGCATAGGATCTCGCCTTTTGAAGCGCTTTCGAAAGGGTCTCGTACTTTTCCACCAAGCGGATGATGTCCTGGGCTCCGATGCTCTCAAACCCCGAATCTTTCAAGACTTGTTTTACCATGAGCGATTCACCCGGTTCACAGCGGCGCAATGCGTAAATCAACGGCAAGGTGACCTTGCCCTCTTTCAAATCGCTCAACACCGGTTTGCCCAGGGTTTTCTCATTGGAAGTATAGTCGAGTAAATCATCCACCAACTGGAAGGCCATGCCGAGATTCCGGCCGTATTCTCCGACCCGCTGCTCCTCTGCGGTCGATCGTCCTCCCAAGACGGCTCCCAACCTTCCACAGGCCGCGAACAGAAGCGCCGTTTTTCGGGCCGCGATGTCCAGGTAACTCGATTCATCGATATCGCTGTGCCCCAGCCATTGGAGTTGGATCAGTTCCCCCTCCACCATTTTCTGGGTGACCTCCGTCAAAATTTCCAGGATTTGAAAATTCTTCTCCGAGAGAGCGAGCACATAGGATTGCATGTACATCCAGTCTCCAGCGAGGACACAGGTTTGGTTGCCCCATTTCAGGTGGGCAGAAGCGCGACCCCGCCGAAGGTTGGAATCATCAATGATGTCATCGTGGACCAGCGTCGCGGTATGTAAAAATTCGACAACCGTCCCGAGTTTGATCGACGCGGAGCTCCCGTTTGAACCGCACAGCCGAGCACAGAGGAGCAGCAGAGCGGGGCGCAAACGCTTCCCGCCACTCTGTTGGAGGTAACTCCCGATCGAGGAGATGGTCTCAACGGGCGAGACCACTTGCCGGCCGAATTCCGCTTCGACCTCCTTCAGGTCACCCTGTACAAGATCAAAGATCTCCTCGACAGTCACAGCACGATCTCCTCGTACCCTGCATCCGGATGAAGGCAGCCACCCTGCCCTGTGACGGGAATGCGGGCGCCTGGCAGTGTTTCTTTGCCGCGCAATGCTACTGGTTTCGGTAATTCACAAACTGCATATGAATGCCAAAGTCAAGAGACCGTAGATGGGCGATTACAGACTGCAGCGTGTCTCGATCCTTGCCTGAAACGCGCACAAAGTCGCCGTTAATTGTGGACTGCACCCTTAACTTGGTTTCCTTGATGGACTTGATGATCTCCCGGGCCTTGTCTGGCGAAATCCCCTCCTGGAGGGTGACTTCCTGCCGTACTGTCCCTTGAGCGGAGGGTTCGACCTTCCCGAAGGTCAATCCTTTCAAAGGCACGCCCCGCTTCACAAGTTTTTGCTCGAGAATATCGATCACTGCTTTCAATTTGAACTCGTTGTCAGAGAGGAGGATGATCTTCTCTTCCTGCAGCTCGATGGAACTCTTGCTCCCCTTGAAGTCAAAGCGTTGATGAATTTCCTTCAAAGCCTGCTGGATAGCGTTGGAGACCTCCTGCCGGTCGATTCTCGAAACGATATCAAAACTGTTTTCTACGGCCATTTGCCTCCTGTTCGCGGTGAGACAACCTGGAATGAGAAGTTGGCAATTCTCAGTTCTCGGTTGTCAGGAAGAGCGCAAGATTAGATTGCACCGTGCTGACAACTAAGAACTGACAACCGAAAACTCTCCTCATCCCACCAAATCATACTCTCGAATTCGAAAGGACGCTCCAACCCCGTCAGCAATTCGTTTGCAGCCCTCGATGTCCAGGTTGGGGACCCGGACAACCGACAAGGTGACCCGGGGCAAGACCTGGACGCATTGGCGCGCAAACTCCAGCATTCCCGTGAAGGCCTCTCCGGGGAATTCCGTGCGACAGAGTTTCTCATATCTTTGTGCGTCCGCTGCATTCAGGCTGATGGAGACGTGATCGATCAGTCCCACCAGTTCGGGCACCACATTTCGTTTGTAAATCAGATTCGCATGACCGATCGTATCAATCCGGGTGAAACCGCCCTTGGCCTTGACGGCACGCGAAACCTCTTTAATGACGTCCAGTCGAAGCGTTGGTTCCCCATAACCGCAAAAAACAATCTCTTCGTATCGCCGGGGATCGCCGATTTCCTCAATGATTTCGGCCGCGCTGGGTTCCTCATTCTCCTTCAATCCCAAATAATATCCCGAGACCACCGGGTCATACAACCGGGCGCAAAAAACGCAGTCGGCCGTGCAGCGGGTTGTCAGGTTCACATAAAGGGAGCGGCGGATCCTGTAGGTGACCGTGCGCCGCCCGATGGAGGGATCGGGCAACTTAAAAAAGCGGTTGAAATTGAATCGTGTGATGCGAGCGATATCTTCGGTCGTCAGCCCTTTCACTTCAGCCAGAACGCGAGCGGTCTCCGCAACAAAAGCGGGTTCATTGGTCTTGCCGCGGTAGGGCTCCGGTGCCAAAAAAGGGCTATCCGTCTCAATCAACACCCTCTCGTTCGGCAGGGAGCGGGCAATCTCTCTCAGGGACTGAGACTTCTTGAACGTGATAATCCCGGAAAAAGAAACTAGAAATCCCATCTCGATAACGGCGCGGGCCATTTCGAGGGTTCCTGTGAAACAATGCAGAATGCCGCCCAGCTTTGTGCTTCTCCATTCGCGCCGCAGGATCTCCAGGGTGTCCTGTTCGGCGTCCCGGGAGTGAACCACAATGGGCAACCCCAGGTCCTTCGCAATCCGGACTTGCCTGATGAACACCTCACGCTGAACATCGCGGGGAGAGTGAGCATAATAATAGTCGAGGCCTATCTCACCGATGGCCAGCACCTTGGGGCGAACGGCCAATTCCCGAATTTCTGTGAAATCTTTATCCGCAGCGAGCTTTGATTCATGCGGATGAATGCCCACTGTGGCAAAGATCCAATCGTACTTCTCCGCAAACTGAAGGGCGCAATCCAGGGTCCCCGGTCCCGTCCCGCTGCCGATGGCCAGGATCCGTTCGACGCCTGCGGCCTGCGCGCGCGCGAGGACCTCTGCGCCCTTGCCATCGTATTGAGGAAATTCCAGATGGGCGTGAGAATCAATGAACATGGGTTTTTTGTAATGAAGGGCCCTTGAGCCTTTGTCGCTATTTTAAGCGCGCTCCGTTCGGGACCTCCTCCTTAAAAGTCGCAAGAACCGGGCGGCCCTCTGGTCCAACCGACGCCGCCACGATCATTCCGTTGGAATCCAGTCCGCGCATCTTTCGAGGGGCTAGATTGGTCACGACCACGACTTTAAGTCCTATCAACGATTCCGGCGCATAATACAGAGCGATTCCTGCAAGGACCTGCCGAACCTCATGTCCAATATCGACTGTGAGTTTCAAGAGCTTGTCTGCCTTGGGAATGCGTTCCGCCGTCAGCACTGTTCCCACACGCAAATCCACCTTGGCAAAATCCTCGATGGAGATGAGACCGTCGTTGCCCCCACCCTCTCCTGCAATGGCGGTCGGGACCGTGGCCGGGGAAGCCGAGGTCGCCACTTGAATTCCTTTTTCCCCCGCACCGACCTCAACGCCCTGAGCGGCCAGTTCGCCCTGCTTGATTTCTTCCATGATTTTCCCTTTCTCGATCCGAGGGAAGATTGCCTTGACTTCACCGATCCGTGCTCCCTCTGGAAGACCGCCCCAATGCAGATCCCCCGGAGAAAACTCCGCCACCTTGCCAGGCTGACCCAGTTGCTCCCAGATGGCCTGGCATCCCTCGGGAAGGACCGGGGCAAGCACGACCGCCAAGTGTCGGACCGCCTCGAGGGCCGTGCCCAGCACCCGGTTCAGACTCTGGCGTTTTTCAGGATCTTTGGCCAAATCCCAAGGTTGTGCATCACTGATAAACTTGTCGACGCGGGCCATGGCAGCCCATACCGCCTCCAGTCCAAGACTGAAGTTATAACGCTCAAAGTCATGATCGAGCTGTAGGACCGCCTGTTCGATCGCTTTACGTACTTCCGCCGCCGCGCCATCGAACTCCCCTCCCGGTTCCTCTCCCGAGGGCGGAATCTTGTTATCGCAATAGTTGCGCACCATGGTCAGCGTTCGGCTCGACAAATTGCCCAGCCCGGCAGCCAGGTCCGCGTTCAGACGATCGATCAAGGCTTCATACGTGAAGTCACCATCCCGGCCAAACACCATTTCGCGCAGGCAAAAGTAACGCACTTGGTCCGGGGTGAAGTACTTTCGCAGCACCGGCAGGTCAATCACATTGCCCAGTGTCTTCGACATCTTCCGCCCGCCGGAGAGCCACATCCCATGGGCGAAGACCGTCCGGGGCACTTCGATCCCCGCTGCCATGAGAAAGGCAGGCCAGTACACCGCATGAAACCTCAGGATGTCTTTTCCGACCAGATGCAGTGCCGGCCAGAATCGTTCAAATTCCTGAAACGAACTATTCCCCCAACCGAGCGCCGTGATGTAATTGGCCAACGCATCGAACCACACATAGATGGTATGACGATCATCGTCGGGCACCTCGATTCCCCACTTCACCGAGATGCGGCTGATGGATAGATCCTTTAGTCCGCCGGCCACAAATGAGATCACCTCATTGCGTCGCGATTCGGGCTGAACAAAATCCGGACGTGATCGATAGAGATCCAGGAGACGGCCCTCAAACTCCGACAATTTAAAGAAATAGCTTTCTTCGGACACGACTTCGAGCGGTCGTTCGTGGGTCGGACAAAGCGGCTGTTCCGTCCGCTCTTCTACGTCCTTGAATTCATTGCAATAAACGCAGAACCATCCCTTGTACTCTCCGCGATAGATGAAACCGCGCTCGTTGAGGTGTCGCCACAAACTCCGCACCCCTTCCCGATGGTAGTCATCGGTGGTGCGGATCCATCGACTGTATCCCACGTTAAAGGCCCGGAAGGTATCCTGAAATTCCTTTACGATTTCGTCGACGTGCTGCTGGACGGGGATCCCCCGGGCCGCGGCTGCCCGCTCGATGTTAACTCCTCGCTCGTCAGTCCCGGTCAGGAAGAAAGATTCGACCCCCCGTTGCCGCTTAAATCGAGTCAACGTGTCAGCGACCAACGTTGTGTACAAATGACCCAGGTGCGGTTTCGCGTTGGCGTAATAAATCGGGGTCGTCACGTAGAATGTCGTCGAGGTCTTTGTCATAAATTATAGCTTCAAGGTCCTAATCTTTGCGTTCGCCTCCGCCAGAACATCCTTCAGTGGAATTGCCTTTTCCTCCGCCAGCCGCTGGCAATCGTCGAATTCGGGCATGGCGTTCAGCACGGAACCATTCAGTCGGGCCACCTTCACCCTCACCTTACCAAACCGGAATTCAATCGTTCTCAGGGATCGATCCAACACCCGGCGCTGGGCCTCCTGGATACGCAACCCAATGGTGGTCGTCTCAGAAAAAATTAAGCGCGTGAGCACCTCCAGCTTGGACGGGTCGCAAATCACCGTCAGGCATTGCCCCGGGCGGTTCTTTTTCATTTGGACCGCGGTGATGTACACATCCAGGGCACCGGCCGACAGGGCCTTTTCAAGAAAATATCCATAAATCTGCGGGCTCATGTCGTCAATATTTGCTTCGATGAGACTC
Source organism: Terriglobia bacterium (assembly GCA_049685715.1). Taxonomy (GTDB): domain Bacteria; phylum Acidobacteriota; class Terriglobia; order JAIQFV01; family JAIQFV01; genus JAIQFV01. The sequence goes on from JBAVHJ010000161.1 coordinate 10,813, forward strand.
ACGACCTGTGAAGCATTCTCAGTCGCGACATCCCGGAGGGTCGTTTCTTCACCCACAAACACCCGTAACACGTTGGGAAAACCCGCCACTTCGAGAGACCCCGCCCCGTAACCCACAGCCTTGGATTGAAATCCTTTCATTCTTCGAAACTCAGATGCCATGGTCGAGATGATTGCGGCTCCAGTGGGTGTAGTCAGTTCCACCTCGGGGCCCTCCGAGTAGATGGGAATGTCCTTGAGTAGCTCAGCTGTTGCGGGCCCCGGCACCGGCAACTTTCCATGCGCGCAATCCACAAAGCCTGATCCCACGTTTACAGGCGAACAAATGACCTTATTGAAACCCAACCAGTCGCAACAAATGGCGCTCCCCACGATGTCAACAATCGAATCGACTGCCCCCACCTCGTGAAAGTGTACTTGCTGGATGGGGACATCGTGGACCCTGGCTTCAGCCTCCCCCAAACGCCGGAATATCCGCTGAGACAGCGCCTTCGCGCCTTTCGTCAATTTCGAGGTTTCAATCATCTCCAGAATTTCATTCAGTGAACGATGTGAGTGCTCGCCGTGGGGGTTTGCATGACGGGGTCCTGCCGCCCTACGCTGCCCTTTCGAATTGGCCTGCTTGGGCTTTCCAGAGTTCTTTACAACTGAAGTACCGCTGGATCCGGGAATAAGCACATCAAATTTGATCGCCGAGATACCGCTCCTTAACACCCGGGAATGTCGCACTTCATAACCTTTGAGATGCAGTTTGGCAAGTTCCGCCTTGAGATCCTGAAAGCTCACTCCAGCTCCCAACAAGGCCCCCACGGTCATGTCGCCGCTAATCCCTGCAAAACAATCGAAATATGCAA
>JBAVHJ010000162.1:0-7955 GCA_049685715.1 Terriglobia bacterium
ATGTTAAAGTATGCCCTCTCGGGAGGCGAAGACTATGAGCTGCTTTTCACGGTCAGTTCGAAAAGGGTTACTGAAGTAAGCACGAAAATTGATGGCGTTCCTGTGAGGGATATTGGAAAAATCGTTCCTCGGAGCCAAGGAATTAAGATCATCAGGGCGAATGGTACTGTTGAGCCCCTGCCCCCCTCGGGATGGGATCACTTCCAATAAAAGGCTAATGATTCACATCAATCTTAAAAAACAGATCGAAAAACTGCTTCACATTCACGACAGCCCTGAGCGAACGGCTCTGGCATTTGCCGTTGGGGTTTTCTTTGGGTTTTCACCGTTCCTGGGTTTTCATACCATCCTCGCGCTGCTCGTGGCTTTCCTCTTTCGTCTGAACCGTGTGGCCTCCCTGATCGGAGTGTATTTGAACACGCCCTGGACGGTTATCCCCGTGGCGATGGCCTCAACCTCGTTGGGTGCCAAGGTCCTGGGATTTCGGGGGCATCGCTATGAAAGGTTTAATTGGCACGAACTGGGAACACTTCTTTTTTGGTCGAATCTTCCGCAGGAATTTCGATTGCACTTTCGCACGCTGTACCCTTTCCTGGTGGGATCGATAATTTGTGCCACCGTTCTCGCCATCATCGCCTACCCTGTCTGCCTCTGGTTTATCCGCACCTACCGACACCGGATTCAACACTTGAAGGACTGATATGGCCGCTGAGGATCGAGACAGAGAATCGCTTGTGGACGAAATTCTGATCAACCCGTGCCGGAGACTGCATGGAATTGCCTCGGTCCCTGGTGACAAGTCAATCTCTCACCGCCTCGCCCTGCTGGCCTCCATCGCTGAGGGAGAGTCCACCATTGCCAACTTTTCGACCAGTGCCGACTGCCATTCGACCCTCCATTGTCTGCGCGCCCTCGGCGTCGACGCAACATTTCGTGAAGCCAACCTCCTGACGATTAGGGGACGCGGATTAACCGGGTTCCAAGTGCCAGAACAAGCCCTCGACGCCGGGAATTCGGGATCCACCCTGCGTATGCTTGCAGGGCTGCTGGCGGGCCAGCCATTTACCTCCACGCTCACCGGTGATGAATCTTTGTGCAAGCGGCCGATGGATCGTGTGATCGACCCGCTTTCCCGCATGGGGGCAAGGTTTGAGGCGCGCGATCACAAATTTCCCCCCTTAAAGGTGTGGGGAGGACCCCTCCGATGGATTTCTTATTGCCCCACGGTTTCCAGCGCGCAAGTGAAGACTGCCATCCTTTTCGCGGGCCTGCTGGCGGAAGGAGTAACAGAAGTTATTGAGCGCGTCCCGACGCGGAATCACACCGAAATTGCCCTCCCCCAGTTTGGCGCCGCCGTCGAAGTCAGTCCGCTTTCAGTCTCGGTCACAGGCGGAAGGCAGTTGCACGGAAGCCGGTTCGTTGTGCCCGGCGACCCTTCGTCTGCCGCCTTCCTGGTGGTCGCGGGGTTATTGGTCCCTGACGCCGAATTGACTGTGCAGGCAGTGGGATTGAACCCCACGCGGATTGAGTTCCTCGAACTCGTCAAGGCGATGGGAGGCAGGGTCGAATTCCTGAACCTCCGCGAGCAGAATGGTGAACCGGTTGGAGATGTGCGGGTCCGATCCAGCCAACTCGAGGGAGGGTCTATCGGTCCACGACAGGTACCCTCCCTGATCGATGAAATCCCCATTCTGGCAGTGGCAGGCGCCCAAAGCCGGAAGGGGTTGACGGTTCGAGGCGCACGGGAACTTCGCGTCAAAGAAAGCGATCGCATCTCCGCCATCGTCCGGAACCTTACCGCCATGGGGGCAGAAGTGAAAGAGTTTGACGATGGATTTGAAGTAAAAGGTAATCACACCTTGAAAGGTGCCCCTATCGATTCCTTCGGAGATCACAGGATCGCCATGGCGTTTTCAATCGCTGCCCTCACAGCAGACGCACCCACCCTCCTTCATGGCTCCCAATGTGTCAAGATTTCGTTCCCCTTCTTTTTCAGTCTCCTCCAATCCTTGCAAGCATGAATTCCCCCCGGGGAGAATCGCGCTGGCGCCGCAGACCCTTGAACCGGACGCCCGGGGGGTCAAACGATCGTAATTTTGTCGGATTCGGGCGGTGAAGCGCATCCGCAGGGCCACTGCTTGATTCGCTCATTGGCGAGAAATCATCACTTTCGATCTGGCCTCACGGGATGCTCCACCAAGACCTTTGAGATCCCGCACGCTTTTGGCGTGTGTCCCTCCCCATGCTCCCTTTTCAGAATTCCGGTCAGCCGAGGCCTACTGATCGCCGCCGGATGCCCGTTGATGGTTTAAATTTGACTATTCATACGGAAAGTCTGCCCGTTTAATGTAAATGGATATTAATCCATTGATTTTACTTTAATAATAACGTTCTTTTAATGGCCCACATCTCTATCTTCGATTGGCGCAAGGCTTCGAGTGCCTTCGCGTTGAGAATCGGCTCGTTATGGAGCCACGAAAGTCAACGGGTGACCTTCAGCATTGTCGGCGTGTGAATGAGTCATCCCGGCCCAATGGCAACCTTTTAAATCTGATGGTTCAGCGAAAAGGGGTAAACTTATGAGTACAAATTTTGAAAACTCCAAGCCCGATTTCCCTATCCTGCCAGTGATCTCTTCGTCTCCTGGGACGAGCACTGGAGCACCAATCCAGATCTCAACTGCTCCTGCCGCAGAGCAATTGATCAAGGAGAAGCTTCTTGAGGAGCGACTGCGGCTGATCCGGGAGCTGGGATATGAAGAGAAGAAGGTGAAACCATTCAAGCGCCCTGAGGAAAAACCTTTCACAGCCTCTCAGCGCAGCCGTACCACGATTTTGTTTGGCGGTTTGACCTGGAAGCACGAAAAGATCATCCATGGGGCCCTGGAAGGCCTCGGCTACAAATGTGAAGCCATTCCTACCCCCAATGTGCGCGCCTTCCAACTGGGTAAGGAGTATGGAAATAACGGGCAATGCAATCCCACTTATTTCACCGTTGGAAATCTTGTTCAATACCTCCAGAGGCTCGAAGAGTCAGGGATGTCCCGTCAGGACATCATTGACAACCATGTGTTCTTCACGGCAGGCGCCTGTGGCCCTTGTCGATTTGGGATGTATGAGGCCGAGTACCGGTTGGCCTTGCGAAACTCCGGCTTTGACGGCTTCCGAGTCCTTCTTTTTCAACAGTCCGGCGGGCTGAACCAGGCGGAGGCGGAAGCGGGCCTGGAAATGAACCTCGACTTTTTCCTCGGAATCCTCAACGCCATGAACATTGGGGATTTGATTAATGACTGCGCTTACCAGATCCGGCCCTATGAGGTGAACAAGGGCGAGACCGACGAGGTGCTCGACGAGTGCGTTGACTACCTGCATGACGTGATCAAGAAGCATGAACCTTATAGAGTGGAGGGAAAATTCGCTGAATTGATCAATCGTTTTCCTTCCGCCGCCGGGACGGCGGAATACGTCGGCAAGTTCCTGACCCAGCTCTACGGGGACGAATACACCGGCGCCCTTCGCCATGTGCGGGATCGATTAAACTCCATTGAAGTGGACCGCACCCGCATCAAGCCCATCGTCAAAATTACCGGGGAGTTCTGGGCTCAGACCACCGAGGGCGAGGGTAACTTCAACATGTTCAAGTTCCTTGAACGGGAGGGCGCCCAGGTCTTGGTTGAACCTATCGGAACCTGGATCATGTATATGATCCATCAAGCCAAACAGGGCATCAGGGACCGAAAAGGAGTCGATGAAAAACAAGAGGCGGCAAAGGCATGGGAAGTCACCAAGAAGCTGGCGCAGAATTGGCATTATCGGAGCGTTCTTGGAAAACTGACGGTTGCCGAAAAGATCTTCAAGCGGGAATGGAACCGGCTGCGAGACGCGCTCGACCACTTGCCACACGACCTAACAGACCAATACGAACTACAGCGCCTGGGTCACCCGTTTTACAACAGCCGGGCAGGCGGCGGCGAGGGCCATCTGGAAGTCGCCAAGAACATCTATTACTCCAACAAAGGGATCTGCCACATGGTCCTCTCTCTCAAGCCGTTCGGTTGCATGCCTTCGACGCAATCCGACGGGGCCCAATCCGCGGTTGTGAATCAGTACAAGGATATGATCTACCTGCCCATTGAAACCTCCGGCGAAGGAGAGATCAATGCCCACAGCCGCGTGCAGATGGCCTTGGGGGAGGCCAAAGTGAAAGCCAAGGCGGAATTTGCCGAGGTCTTGAGGCAGACGGGCTACACGCTGGACGAGATAAAGGCCTATGTCGATGAACATCCGGAATTGAAGCGACCGATGTTTGCGGTCCCCCACTACAAGGGGATCATCGGTGTGGGCGCGGCTTTCGTGAAGCATGTGGGTGAACTAATGAAAGCTGAATCGCGCTCGGCAGTTTCAGAGATCAACCATCAGGTCCAGGCCTCTGCCTGATTTTAACTGCACGGGAAGCAAGGGCACCACCCCGAATTTCGGGCCTGGCTCCGGAACCTAACAAATCGAGGGATCAGCGAATGGGCGATACCAAGCAAAAGAACTATCTCATCGGCATGGATGTCGGATCGACAACTGTTAAGGCCGTCGTCATCGATGTCGAAAACGATGAAATCCTGTGGAAGGATTATCAGCGCCACGATACCCGGCAACCCGAAAAGACTTTGGAATTACTGCAACGGATCGAGAAGGAAGTTCCCATCTCCGATCCCAAGCAGGTTCGTGTCTTTATCACGGGCTCCGGCGGGAGTGGCATTGCCCCCCGGATCGGGGCGAAGTTCGTCCAGGAAGTCAATGCGGTGTCTCTTGCGGTGGAAAAGCTTTATCCAAAAACCGGCTCCGTGATTGAGCTCGGGGGACAAGACGCCAAGATCATCATCTTTAAAGAGGACCCCGAAACCGGAAAAAAGAAAAAAATTCCCTCCATGAACGACAAGTGCGCGGGGGGCACCGGAGCGGTGATTGACAAGATCAACGCCAAACTCCGCATCCCCTCGGAGGAGTTGTGTAAGCAGGGCTATATGGGGATAAAACTTCATCCCGTGGCCGGCAAGTGCGGTGTGTTTGCGGAAACGGACATCAACTCGCTCCAGAAGATGGGGGTTCCCCGCGACGAGTTGATGGCTTCCTTGTTCGAGGCGATCGTGGGACAGAACCTCGCCGTGCTGACTCGAGGCAATACGCTGCGGCCCGAAGTCCTCCTGCTCGGCGGGCCCAACACCTATATCCAGGGGATGGTGGAAGCCTGGAAGTACAACATCCCGAAGGTGTGGCAGGAGCGTAATCATCCGCTTCCCGAGGGTGTCGACCCCGCCGATCTCATCAAGGTCCCGGAAAATGCCCAGTATTTCGCCGCGATTGGAGCCTGTGAATTCGGAAAAACTGAAGACGCGGAGGTCGGCGTTTACAAGGGGTGCGAGGAACTGAAGCACTACATCGAATTCGGGCGCGCGGAAGAAAAGATGAAGAAGGGTGCTGGCGCTGGCCTCGCGAAGAATGAAGAAGATCTCAACGCCTTCAGAGAACGCTACAAGCATGCCAAGTTCGTCCCAGCAACGTTCCAGCGCGGTGAAGTGGTCGAAGGATTCCTTGGTCTTGACGGAGGCTCCACGTCGACCAAGGCCGTTCTCCTCGACAAGAACCGGAACATTCTCGTCAAAACCTACCAGCTTTCCAAGGGGAATCCCATCGAGGATACCATCGAAGTGTTCGGCAAGCTGAGGAAGCAGGTGGAAGACCAGGGCGCGACGCTGAATATCCTGGGCGTGGGGACAACCGGCTATGCCAAGGATATTCTCAAGGACACAATCCAGGCAGACGTCGCCCTCGTCGAAACTGTCGCCCACACGGAGTCTGCGTTGCAGTTTTACAAGGACGTGGATGTCATATGTGATGTCGGCGGACAGGACATCAAGTTGATCATCCTGAAGAACCGGCAGGTCAAGGACTTCAAGTTAAACACCCAATGCTCCGCGGGAAATGGTTACTTTCTGCAATCCACTGCCGAGGGTTTTGGCATTCCCGTTGAACAGTACGCCGATATCGCCTTCAAAGCGCAATCCATGCCCACGTTCGGCTATGGCTGCGCCGTCTTCATGCAGTCCGACATCGTGGATTTCCAACGGCAGGGATGGAAGCCTGAGGAGATCATGGCCGGTCTGGCGGCCGTGTTGCCGAAAAACATCTGGCTCTACGTATCGCAAATTCCCAATATTGCGGCCCTGGGGACTAATTTTGTGTTGCAGGGAGGCACGCAGCACAACTTGGCCGCGGTCAAGACCCAGGTTGACTTCATTGAGTCGCGTTTTAAGGGCAAGGAGGTCCAACCCCGCGTCATCGTTCACGAACACTGCGGAGAATCGGGGGCGATTGGGGCCGCGATCGAATGCGTCCGCATTCACGAAAACGGGCATCGCACTTCCTTCATCGGCATGGACGCCGTCCAAAAAATCTCTTACGTGACCCATCGCAACGAAAACACGCGCTGCTACTTCTGCAAAAACAAATGTCTGCGGACGTTTATCGATGTCAAAACAGGTGTTTTGGAAAACATCGACGTCCCCAAGAAATCAAAAATCCCCCTGGAAGCGGGAATCAAGCGCCTGATCGTCGGCAACAGTTGCGAAAAGGGTCTGGTTGAAGACGTGGACGACATGCGGGTCATTAAGAAAGGCCTCGACACCGTCAAGCAGTCCAATCCCAACCTGGTGGAACTTGCGGCTAAGGACTGTTGGAAATCCATGAAGCCCCAGGGGGTGGCTGATCCCCTCCCCAGGTTTGCCGTGACTACATCTCAGAAGAAACGCGTGGAGCTGATGAAGAAACGCTCCCAGCTTCGCATCGGAATTCCCCGCGTCTTGAACATGTATTCCCAAAACCCCCTGTTCAGCGCCTACTTCGAATCGCTGGGCGTGAAGCCGGAAAACCTCATCTATTCCGACTTCACCACCGAGCAGCTTTACAAGGAGGGTGCCAAGCGCGGCGCCATCGATCCGTGCTTCCCATCGAAGGTCGGCATTCCCCACGTTCACAACCTGCTCTATGTCCATCACAAGAAGAACCCCCTCGATTTCATTTTCTTCCCGATGATCGACTGCCTGACCACCGATTTACGGCACGCCCAGGCTAGCCGCTCCTGCCCGACCGTGGCCGCCACCCCCGAGGCCGTTAAAGCGGCTTTCATGAAGGAAGGCGATGTGTTCGCAAAAATGGGCACTCGTTTCCTCGGGACCTTTGTGAATCTGAGCACGCCGAAGCTCTTCGAGAAACAGATGTATGAGGAATTCAAGGATATCCTGGGGTTGAGCGAGGAGGAGAATCATCGCGCCATCAATGAGGCTTATAAGGCGTTGGATAAGTTCTCAAACATCCTTCAACGCGGGAAGGCCCGCGACGTGCTCGAGCAACTAGAGAAGGAAGACCGCCTCGGGATCGTTCTGTTGGGGCGGCCGTACCACAACGATCCTGGCATCAACCATGAAATCCTCGAGGAATTTCAAAAGCAAGGATATCCGGTCTTTGCCCAGGATTCCCTGCCGATCGATGAGGACATCCTAGACCGGCTCTTTGGTGACGAGGTTCGTGCCGGCGACATTAAGCACCCCATGGATGTCAACGACGTCTGGAAAAATAGCTATTCGGAAAACACCACTCGAAAGGTATGGGCCGCCAAATATGTCGCTCGCCATCCCAACCTGATCGCCCTGGAGTTGTCGTCTTTCAAATGCGGGCACGACGCTCCGATCTACACGGTGGTTGAAGAGACCGTCCAGAGTTCCGGAACCCCGTACTTCTGTTTCAAGGACATCGACGAGAACAAGCCCACCGGTTCCATCAAAATCCGGGTCGAAACGATTACCTACTTCCTCAAACGATACCGTGAGGATATGATCGCTAACAAGGGCAAGAAACAAACCTTGGAACAAAGATTGGCGGAATACGAGCGTCGGCTCCGAACTC
>JBAVHJ010000163.1:0-5749 GCA_049685715.1 Terriglobia bacterium
TGAGAAATTTCAGGATTCGAGGAAAATTGTGGGTGCCTCAGAGTTCTTCACAACGATGGGTGCCGGTGGTGCCACTCTGTCGCAGCCTCATAAGCACGCGCAAATTGAAGCAATTTCGTTTCGGACCAGGCCGGCCCTGCAACCTGAAGGCCGACCGGCAGGCCCGAAAGCGTAAAGCCGCAGGGGAGAACCAGGGCGGGGATGCCGGTGAGGTTGAACAATCGCATGAATCGGGTGAGAAGACCTCGTGCCATGGGGACGGCTTCGCTTTCGGATATCGGCGTGGCCGGCTGGGGGGTTGCTGGGAGGACGATAAAGTCCACGGTTTCGAAGAGCCTCGACATCTTTCTTTGCCACTGGATCTGGGTTCGACGGGCCATGGCGAAATCGATACCCTTCAGGTCCATCCCTTGCCGCAAACGCTCGAGCACGTCAGCGCCGATCTCACCGGCATGATCGCGAACTCGGTCGCGGTGATAGGAAGCCGCCTCGGCCAGGAGAATTCTACTGCTGGCTTCCATCGCCTTTTCATGTCCATCGAATGCAACCTCTCGTACTTCGCATCCCAATTCGGAAAACTTGGACACCGCTCTCTCCACTGCCGACCTCGTCTCAGAATCGGTGGCCCCCAGGAAGAGCTCATTGGGGAATCCGACCTTGAACCGGAGTGGCGAGTGGACCGTCTTGATAGACGACTCAAGGTCCTCAGCCTCACGGTGAACCGAATACGGGTCATCCGCATCGAAGCCGGAGATCACTGAAAGTAATGGAACCAGGTCCTGCACATTTCTTGCCATGGGTCCGGCATGATCTTGTGACCAGGACAGAGGCACAACCCCATTCAGACTCACACGCCCATAGGTGGGTTTAAGCCCGACGATCCCGCACAATGAAGCAGGAATTCGAATCGATCCACCGGTATCTGTCCCGATGGACCCGAGGCACATTCGGGCTGCCAGCGCGGCTCCAGAACCTCCGCTGGATCCGCCGGCAATGCACTCGCGGTTCCAGGGATTGCGACACGCCCCGAAATGCGGATTGATGGTGGTCACCCCCAGCGCCCATTCATGCATGTTGAGTTTCCCCAATATGATTGCCCCCGCCCGGCGAAGCCTTTGCGTGATGAAGGCATCCCCCACTGCAAGGTTACCCTTCATCAAAATGCTGCCCGCAGTCGTTGGCATGCCCTTGACATCAATAAGGTCCTTGAGTGCGATAGGAATTCCATGCAGCGGACCCAGCGGGTTCCCGTGGGCCACTGACTCGGTCGCTGCCCGCGCTTCCTCAAGGGCGGACTCGGTCGCCACATGGAGATACGCATTCAGTTCAGGATTCAGCGCCTCGATGCGCGCCAGGTAAGCGCGGGTCAACTCCAGTGGTGAAAGTCGACCGGCAAGTATCTCATCGCCGGCCTCAGCAATGGAAAGACAAGTCAGGGAATCATCCATGTCTGGAAGGCTCCAAAAATCCGTTTGATCAAACCATGCCACTCCGTACGGTTCTAAGAAAAATCGGTCTGTGCAAATTAGGGATGTCTCAGATCTCCAGCTAGGGGACGATGGGGCTCGACATGGTAGCAATTCCATCAGAGTATACCCTCGCGGAGTTGCCGAAACAAGCCCAGGCCCCGCATCCTCTTCCCCGTGATCGATTGGACGGGCCCGTCCATTTGATGGACCGGCTAACCGCAGCAAAACCGCGAGTCAGGCATGGAGCCTCTGAAATCCCAAATTTGAGACGAGGGATTGTCTTGCGACGGGGTTGATGACCCGAGTCGATGAGGGAGGCCAATGAGGCCCCAAGGGCTCAGACCCAAACCGGAGATCGCATCACAAGGGGAGAGATGGAAGAATATGAAGCCTATTCCCCTCTCGGACCGGCTCCATTGGGAGTTTTCGAGTCACGATTCGAACCTTGGTGGCGTTAGTGACCGACTTCAATACCCGGCTTAGAGTCTCACGCCAAGGTCACTTTCTGAGAGCGCGCAAGAGTGAGTATCAATAGCAATAAACTCGCAGAAGGGAGTTGGCATCTATGAATATGTGTGATAAAAAAGCGGGACGCAATACGGAGGAGGCTGTTGTTAGATTCATACCAATGATCACTCTCTCTGGTTGAGCGTCACACGCCGTGTTGAGGGGCACTCACTCATCATCATTGGTTTTCGGGCACGAGGCTTAGGGCAACATCCAATGCGAAGTCGTCGTATATTCCAATCCCGACCCAGGAGGAGAATTATAAAATGAAAAAGCGAACAAAGATAATTTTGACTCTTGCAGTTTTGGTATCACTCTGTCTCGCATTGAACCTGCTTGGGCAGGCCGCGACCAAGGCTCCAGACAAGATCGTTTTTGACGCCAAAATGGGAAAGGTCACCTTTGACCACGCCAAGCATCTCGAGCGGGAAAAGAACGACTGCAAGGTATGCCACGACAAGATCTTTCCCCAATCAAAAGCCCCATTGAATTTTGGTGCGGGGATGCACAAGCCGGCGGAGGCGAAGAAAGCCTCTTGCGCAGCATGCCATGTCGCCGGGGGAAAAGCCTTCGAGACCAAGGGAAACTGCAACAAGTGTCACGTCAAGGCTTAACTCGAGAACTCATCCGGATTGAGTAAGTATTCAGATTCATTTGTCGAACGAAGACTCTTCGAGGGAGTACTTCGGGGAAATGCGGGCCGGTGAATGAGATTCACCGCATCCATGAGGCAGGTACCCGTTCGGATTGGTGAAAAGTCTAATCTGCCATTCGAATCAATGCTGCCAGTGAATCGCCATTGCTGATGACCCGGCTCGCGTGTCCTTTTCCCCATGTCTCCTCCACCTGCAGGATGTTCCCAGAAGTGAAACGCCGCACCGTGCCATGCTCGCCGTGACTTCCCATTCTCCTGAAAGCAGGAAATAGACACTCCGTGCCGATGCCGGATGCCAATCCCCTTGCCATCCGGCCGGCGCATTCAAAAAGGCAAACTGGGTGGCCGGAATGAAGGGTGAAAGGTTCAGCGGTGGTGCAGGAGGCGCGTAATCAACGAGGGCGAGTTCTACCTCAATGTCCTTAAAATGAGATTCTCCGGCAGGGTCCGTGTAAAGTCTCACGTATTTCATTTCCATCCCCCCAGCTTCGCAATCGTTTGACTGAGGCAATTCCCTCCTCGGACGAGCGGAGCCACGCGGCATCCAATGTGTATCCCCTGGACCCTCAAAATCAAATTCAGCTCGTTCGAGAATCTCCGGTCATCGACAAGGCTGCATTTAAGCAGTATTGTATTGATTTTTCCATGCTTTTGACTATTCTGACTTATTGGTACAAGGACCTAACACCATTGATGTAGCGGTTCAGAATATTAATCGTCTCAAGAGGAATTCCCGTTCATGATCAAAACGGTGGAATGGCTGGGCGATAGCGTAAGAATGATTGACCAATTGAGGTTGCCTGGTGAGGAGGTCTATCCAGTCCTGAAGACATACCAGGAGGTGGCCGATGCCATCCGCACCATGGTTGTTCGGGGCGCCCCCGCGATCGGGGTAACTGCTGCCTTTGGGATTGCACTCGGAGTCAAGCAGCTCGCTCGAGATCGAACCCCGTTCGTCGAATCCTTCAACACGATTTGCGAGGTCATGGCCAAGACCCGCCCCACCGCCGTGAACCTGTTTTGGGCCATTGAACGGATGAAGCGGGCTTATGAACGGTCGATTCATGGGGACGAGTATGAATTCGACGGTGCTCGCACGGCAGGTGACCTCGAAGCCGAAGCGCTCAAAATTTATAAGGAGGACATCGCCTGCAACAAGGCGATGGCACAACACGGAGCCCGGCTCATTCCCCACGACGCCCTGATTCTCACGCATTGCAACACCGGGGCCTTGGCAACTGCGGGATTTTATGGGACGGCGCTCGGAGTCATTAAAGCCGCTCATGAACAGGGTAAGAACATCTCGCTGTGGGTCGATGAAACCCGGCCCTACCTACAAGGCGCGCGGTTGACCGCATGGGAGTGTCAAAGGGAAGGCATTCCCTACACGTTGATTACCGACAGCATGGCCGGACATTTCATGAAGTTGGGGAAGGTGGACTGCGTGATTGTGGGCGCCGACCGGATTGCCGCCAATGGCGATACTGCGAATAAAATCGGCACTTATTCACTCTCGGTCCTCGCCAAAGAACATCATCTGCCCTTCTACATCACCGCCCCCACTTCGACTATTGATGTCAAACTGTCTTCCGGCGACGAGATTCCGATCGAGGAACGCAGTTCCCGGGAAGTCACCCACTTCAGAAATTTTGCGATCGCTCCCGAAGGAGCCCATGCAGCCCATCCGGCCTTCGATGTGACCCCGGCCCGAAATATCCATAGTATTATTACGGAGCGAGGAGTCTTGTACAAGCCGTTTGGCGATGCCATACGCTCCCTCTTTACGCCCTGATCCATTCTCGGATTTCACAGATTGCACCGTCGCTTAAACCATGTTGACCCTGGGAATCGAATCCTCCTGTGATGAAACGGCAGCCGCAGTCGTTGAAAATGGGTGTCACATCTGCTCCAGCGTCATCGCCTCGCAGGTGGCAATCCACAAGAAGTATGGCGGCGTGGTGCCGGAATTGGCGGCCCGTGAGCATGTCATGTCGATCGGTCCTATCGTCCGGCAGGCATTCGAGGAAGCGGGGACCCAATATGGGGATATCGACGCGATCGCCGTGACCCACGGACCCGGACTGATCGGTTCGTTGCTCGTGGGAATCTCTTACGCGAAGGCGATGTCGATGACTTTGGGAAAACCTCTGGTCGGCGTCAATCACATCGAAGGACACATCTATGCGTCGATCATGGAGCGACGGGAGGGTACTTCAGTTGAGGGGTCAGACGTGCCCGCACTGCCCGCCTTGGCGCTCGTCGTCTCGGGGGGGCATACCAGCCTTTTCCTGGTGACGCGTCACGGTTCAGGGATAGGGTTCAGCTACCAACTCATCGGCCGCACCCGCGATGATGCCGCCGGCGAGGCGTATGACAAGGTGGCCAAACTGTTAGGTCTCGGGTATCCCGGGGGTCCGATTCTCGACCGCTTATCACGATTCGGGAATCCTAAAGCGGTGCCTTTCACGAAGACGAAAATCTCTGACCGTTCGCTTGACTTCAGCTTCAGCGGCATCAAGACCGCTGTGCTAAGGTACGTTCAGAAGAATGATATCCGCCCTCTCGATCCCCGCATCCATCACGACGAGAACGACGTGCCGCCCCTCATATTGGATTTGGCCGCCAGCTTTCAGCGTACGGTCGTGGGCATCCTGGTCCGCTCCCTCAAATGGGGAGCACTGCAGTTGCATCCGCAATCCATCCTGCTGTCGGGAGGGGTGGCAGCCAACAGTGAACTTCGGGCCGCCGTGCAGAGTTTTTGCGATGAGGAGGGGCTGGAGGCTTGCATCCCGCCCCCTTCGTTGACCACCGACAACGCCGCTATGATCGCCTCTGCTGGACATGACCATTTCCAGCGGGGCGAACTGGCCGATCTCACCCTCAATGCAGAGGCCAACCTGCAACTTGCAAGAAAGATCGTCTGACAGGGACCCGAAGCACTTCAAAACCGGCATCGGCGTAATAAGATCCCGTCGCGAAGAAGCACACGGACGCCTCAGGCTCAAGAGCATCGGCGCTCATACTCGACCCTTGAATTTGCAAAATCCTTGCTGAGAGATTAAGGCGTTCAGGGCCAGGGCTTCGGAGGGGACCGGGCGGATCGGAGCGGCCTCGAAAC
>JBAVHJ010000164.1:0-4911 GCA_049685715.1 Terriglobia bacterium
GGATTTATTGGAGGACCGCAACACCATACGCCAGGAAATATTCAAGATCATGGAACAATTGATGAAGGACGAAGAGGCCATTGAAACGACCGCGCGCAATAAGTTGTTGTCCCAGAAGCGGCAAATACCCGAAGGAAGCCAGGAATGGGATATTCTCTTGCGGAAGTATTACCAGGAAGAACTCAAGAAACTGGGCATACTTTGAGTTCAAAGTCCGAGGTCCAAAGAAACAGTTCCAAGTTCAAGGTTCAAAGTTCAAGAAAAATCCAGTTCAAAGTTACAGCTTTCAAGTTCAAAGTCGACAAACCTCAAGCCATATTCAGATACAATCTTTCCTTCTGTCTGACCTCCGACTTCCGACATCTGGCCTCTGAGAACTGACTACTGGCAACTGACCACTGTCCACTGAGAACTGCTCCCCTGACACCCGAAACCTCATTTTTCCTTCACTCTCCCCCAGTGCCGTTTGGCGAAAAAGACCAGCCCCGAAAAGATCAGGACCCCCAACACCAGATCCAACCGGTGAAAGTAAATGCGGAGGTTGGTCCATCGTGCTCCTAGTTTCATCCCGGCGTAGGCCAGCAGGAGGCACCACGGGAGGGAGCCGGCAAACGTATAAAGGTGAAAACGCAACAGATCCATGCGGACGATGCCCGCAGGGAAGGCAATGAAGGTTCGGATCACAGGGAGTAGCCGGCTGAAGAAGACGGTGGCCTCCCCATATCGGGTAAACCAGCGATCTGCCCATTCCAGGTCATCGTGGGAAAGCAGCACGTACTTCCCGTATTTCTCAATGAGTGGCCGTCCACCGTGGGCGCCCACATAGTAGGCGGCAGCAGAGCCGAGGTTACAACCCACCGCTCCCGCCAACCCCACCAGCCAGAAATTGAACCGCCCGGTGTAAACCAGGTAGCCCGAGAAGGGCATGATGACTTCTGAGGGTAACGGAATGCAAGCCGACTCGATGGCCATCATGGCCATAATTCCCCAATAGCCCATCAAGGAAATTGAGGCAATGATAAAGACGCTGAGCTTTTCAATGAGTCCTGTGATCATCGCAGTTTCCGAACCGCCCAGCTTAGGGTAGCACACTGAGAAGATGGTCCATTTCTTCCCGGGTATTGTAAAAATGGGGGGCGACGCGGATGTAACCTCCTCGCAGGGCCGTCGCCACGCGAGCCTCCTCCAAGCGGTGAAAGACTTTTCGTGTGTCATGGCCCCGGAGATTTGAACGGAAGGAAACAATTCCGGAGGCTTCCCCTTCGATCCGGGACCCCAGAACCGCATACCCCTTTGAGCAGAGGCCTTCGTACAAGTGAGAGGTTGTTTCGAGGATCTGGCGCGAAATGTTCTCGATTCCGACCTCGTGAAGCAGGTCGAGTGCCGCTGCCAGCCCGTAAATCCCGATCGTATTCAGGGATCCACATTCATAGCGCAAAGCGCCGTGGCGGTAGTTAAGCTCACGTTTGTTGAAATCGTTGAAATGCTCCACGCTCATCCATCCGAGGACGGCCGGTGCGACCCGATCAAGGATCCGTTTCGAGACGTAGGCCACAGCAATCCCCTCCGTTGCCAGCATCCATTTGTGTGCGTCGGCGGATAGGAAGTCAATGTTCTGCCTTTTCACGTTGATCTCGAAGGCCCCCATGCCCTGGATGGCGTCCACGCAAAAAATTACGCCCCGCCTCCGGCACATTTCTCCGAGGGCATCGAGGTCGATCCTAAATCCACTTAAATACTGGACATAGCTTACGGTTAGGACTCGAGTGGGTACCTCCAGGGCTCGTTCGACGTCCCCAAGGTCAACCCTTCCCCCTCGTTCGGGGACTGTTACCAGTTCCACCCCGCGTTGTTTCAACGCAAGCCAGGGATAGACATTCGCTGGAAATTCCGTGTCGATGGATACAACCCTATCACCCCATTTCCAGTCTAACCCATTGGATAAAATGGAGAGTCCGTCAGAGGTGTTCTTGGCAAAGGCAATCTCATTGGGGTCGCCGTTGATGAGGCGGGCGGCCGATTCACGGGCGTGTCCAACCGTTTTTCCCCAGGATGTCCAGTGTACAGCACCGTATTCGTTGAGGTCGGTCAAAACGCCTTGAATGGCTTTGGCCACGCGAGTTGAAATGGGAGCCACTGCCGCATGGTTGCAATAGATCCATTGCCGGGTCACGGGGAATTCGTGGCGAAGGGTTTCGAGATCGAGGTTCAAAGGGACGGCCTCCAGCCGAAGATAAAAAAGAACTGTTCAGACGCAAAAACGCGATATAATAGCACGACAGCCCAAAGAAGGAGACATGGACCATGAATGGACAATGGGCCAGACGAGTAGTAATTCTTGCCTTGGTGTTTGCAATCAGCACGCCTCCGTTGTGGGCGGCCGACAAGAAGCAGAAGGACGACATCGACAACATCGGCAACCGTGATGTGGGAAAAGGCATCAACCGGTACTCCATCGAAAAGGAGATTGGTTTGGGTAAGGCTTTGGCACAGGAAGTGGAACGCACTTCCAAAGTCATCGACGATCCCATCATTGCCGAGTACGTGAACCGCGTCGGGCAGAATCTTGTCAAACATTCAGACGCCCAGGTCCCCTTTACCATCAAAGTGATCGATTCAGATGAGGTGAACGCCTTCGCATTGCCGGGCGGGTTCTTCTTCGTGAACACCGGTCTGATTCTGGCCGCTGAAAATGAATCCGAGCTCGCAGGAGTGATGGCGCATGAAATTGCCCATGTCGCTGCGCGTCATGGCACCCGGCAGGCGACGCGTGCGGAGATTGCCAACTGGGCGTCTCTGCCGCTCATCTTTTTAGGGGGTTGGGCAGGGTATGGGATCCGGCAGGCCGCCGGCCTGGCGCTCCCGTTGGGATTCTTGAAATTCAGCCGGGGCTTCGAAGAGGAAGCGGATTACCTGGGGGTGCAGTACTTGTACGCAGCAGGGTATGACCCCAATGGGATGGTGACCTTCTTTGAGCGGATCCAGGCGAAGGAAAAACACAAGCCGGGCGCCGTCTCCAAGGCGTTCTCTACTCATCCTCAGACTCCCGACCGCATCGGACGTGCTCAAAAGGAAATCGCACAATTGCTTCCTTCCAAGGAGGCCTACGTCGTCACGACGTCGGACTTTGACTCCATCAAGGGCCGTTTACAGGGGATCGAGAACAAGCGGACTGTTGAGGAGGCCAAGAGCGACCGGCCCACTTTGAAGCGCAAGACCTCGGGCGACGTCACCGACGTCGACGATTCGAGTGATAAGAAGAAGACCGAGGACGAAGCCCCGCCCACATTGAAGCGTCGAAATTAGAATTCAGATTCAGCAAGATTAAAGGGCACTCATTCCATGGAGTGCCCTTTTTTTGTATTCGTGGCGCACTCAAGGGGAATCCTCTCCCCGCTCCCGCCACTGCAATTCGACGACCGAGGATTTGCCTGGTTGGTTTTTTACCGGACCATCACACGCCGCATCACGTCGCCCTTCTGGATTCTTCGAACCACATCCATCCCTGAAATCACCTGCCCGATGACGGTGTATCTTCCGTCCAGGGACGATTGCGGGGAGAGACAGATGAAGAACTGGCTGTCGGCACTATCAGGATTCGAACCGCGGGCCATGGAGACCGTGCCGGTGACGTGGCGCTTGGAATTGAATTCTGCCTTCAAGCTGACACCGGACCCACCGGTGCCATCTCCCTTGGGATCTCCCCCCTGGACCACAAAGTTAGGTTCGACCCGGTGGAATGTGAGCCCATCATAGAATTTCTTTCGGATCAACTCAACCACGCGAGCCACTGTGCGGGGCGCGGCATCCGGAAAGAGCTGAATGACGATAATTCCCTTGTCCGTTTGAAGGGTCATGCGATACCGCAATACGTTGGAGCGGGTTCCGGCGGCGGGTAGGCGGTCGGCAAACATACCCCCGGTGATCAGCAATAGCACGGCCATGGTACGCAAGGCGACCGCTCTGAACACGACGTACATAGATCGCGCTTCCTTCCTGGTTCAATTCCGATTGCAAACGGGAATGACATTGATTAAGATGCGCCGTCTCTTGCGACCCTAGGAACGGCACCTACAAGTATTCTACCGGAGAAAAAATGAAATTCGTCAAGATTCTTGCCGTGTTCGTTCTTGCCTTGGTGGCCCTGCTGGGCGGACTGTTCGGATACGGATACTGGCTCGCCCGGAGATCGTTGCCCCAGCTCGAAGGGACCCTCATTGTGGCAGGGCTTGCGGCTCCCGTCAAAGTAGATCGCGATGCTGTCGGTGTGCCCCACATTCTTGCTCAATCTTTGGACGATGTGGCTTTTGCGCAGGGATATGTCACGGCCCAGGACCGGCTCTGGCAAATGGATATCTTTCGCCGCAATGCCTTGGGCGAACTTTCTGAAGTGCTGGGGGAACTTACTCTCCGATTTGACGAAGAGCACTGCAGGTTGGGTTTCCGTGAGGCGGCGTCACAGGCTTTGGAAGAGTTGGATCCAGAGTCCCGCCGGTTTCTGGATCGTTATGCTGCGGGCGTGAATGCCTTTATCAGTACCCATCTCGAGAATCTGCCCATCGAATTTCACATCCTCCGTTACCGGCCACGTCCCTGGACCCCCGCGGACTCATTATCCATTGCGCTGATGATGGCCGAAACACTGAACCACACTTGGGAAAGGGATGTTTTTCGGTCGAGATTGACGGAAAAATTCGGGCCAGAACTCTTGAATGACCTTTACCCTACTCACTCAAAATACGAAATCCCACTTGTGGGTGTAGATTCGGCTCTTCGGGCGGATGCCTCTTCCCTCTCAAAGCCAGTTCAACCAGACATGAAACTCTATGCTGACTATGTTCGACTAATCCCATTAACGGCGGGCACACCCTCACGGCTTTCGATCTTGACAGATCCGCTATGGACATGGAC
>JBAVHJ010000165.1:0-8153 GCA_049685715.1 Terriglobia bacterium
CCGGGACGGTCATCATCGTTCCACTCATTAATATCCAGTCCTTTGAGCAGAAAGTTCCGCATGTCAATCCGGTGGATGGAAAAAGCATGAACCGGTTTTATCCCGGCAAGAAGGATGGAACGCAAACCGAGCGCGCCGCCTACGCGATCACTAAACAGGTCGTTGAACGCTGCGATAATCTCATCGACCTGCATGGAGGCGATCTGGACGAGAGCCTGCGGCCATACAGTTATCTGGTCCAGACCAGCGACGTCAAGCAGAACGAAATCTCCCGCGAGATGGTGCTGGCCTTTGGCCTGGATCACATCATCGTGGCCTCGGACCGCCCCCAGGACCCCAATGCCTCGCGCTATCTGGATATCACAGCCGCCCTGCGTGGCAAGCCTTCGATCACGGTGGAAGCGGGACATGCCGGCACCGTCGAAACGGACGACGTCAACGCCCTCGTCGACGGCTGCGTAAACGTCATGCGGTATCTGAAGATGTCCCCGGGCACGCCCACGAAGATTGACCGTCCGGTCTGGATTTTGAGGGTCATTCCCGTCACCAGCGAGCAGACAGGGATCTTCTATCCCCTCGTCAAGCGCGGGACCCACGTCGCGGAAGGCATGAAGATCGGCTATATAACCGACTACGTCGGCAAGTTGATTTTCGATGTCCGTGCCCCGGCTGCGGGGGTGATCCTTTATATCTGTGCCGTGCCCTCAATGAAGAAAGGTGACACCATTGCCAATATTGGGGGGCTGGCAAGATAGAGAAAAGGGAAGGCTGGAAGTGATTGCGGAGATCCCTTGTTGGCGGGCGGATGAGCACAGGTCTCCCGATGCCATGCATGACGTATCAGGTGGGCTCATTGCTTGTTGAAAAGGAGCGCGCTTCTTGACTCTTCCGAGCAAGAGAGAACCTGTCCCCACAGGTTGGGGGCGTTTCCGTGTGAGCGCTGCCCTGGTCCTGCTTATGGCGGCTTGCGGGGGAGGGGCTCTCGTTTTTTGTCTCCCCTTGCCACAGACTGCTCCTTCCCTTCGGTTCATTCCAGCAGGCCAGCAGATGGCGATCCCACCCCAGAAGTCAGCCCGCTCCCGCCTCAATTCAAATTCCATCCCGTCGGAGGTCTCCATTCGGGCAGTGCACCTCGAAGGCGGGGGCGAGTTGCCGCTTGCGCAGACAGTGGTTTGTAAGGAACTAAGGGCGCATACCTATTCCTTAGAGTGGTTGGCTGAAATTTCAGAGCGTGCCCGCTCTCTTTATCAGAACAGTGGATTTGTTCGCGTCGAAGTATCTGATCCCGACATAACACGCCTTGATTCGACGACCATCGACGTGACGCTGCGCATAAGGGCCGGGTCGCAATACTGCTTGAAGGAGGTTGAGATTTCCGGTGCAAAGACACTTGCGGCAGTGGAATTGCGCGGGCTCTTTCCACTTCAAGCCGGGGATGTTTTCAACTTGGGAAAGGTCCGCAATGCCTTCGAAGCGATACGGCGACTGTATCAGACCAGGGGGTACATTAATTTCACAGCTAGCCCTGATCAGAAATTCGATGAAACCGGCAAGACGATCCTGTTGAAAGTCGAAGTCCTGGAAGGCAAGGCTTTTCGGTTTGGCCCGCTGAAGCTTTCCGGGGTGGAAGTGGCGCCTGGTGTCGGCCAAGGAATCCTGACGGACTGGAATCCGTATGTCGGCCAGGGATTCAACATTGAGGTGTTGGAACGCTTCATCGAGGAACACCTCCTGATACCAAAGGCAAGGGTCGCCGAATTTTATGGGCGCCACGTGGAACTTGAACTGAATGAAAGGGAGGGAATCGCCACCATCCTACTGCTTCTTCCGGGCAATGATTTGCAATAGTCCAGGCTTCGCACACAAGCAGAGTTGCATCTCAATTCTCAATTTCCGTCCATTAAATGGGTTCCATCTCTCTCCACCCCCAGAAAGTCTGTGTTCTTGGCTAACCACATGGAATAATTGAAAATACGCATTTGATTTCACCCCGGACAGAGACTTCACAAATATTTTGGCACTTCCTCAGATTTTGCGCGTCTCATACCATAGTCAAAGTGCATCGAAGAAACATCTGAATTCTCCATTTAGATCCACCCAAATTTCGTCCTCGAGAATGCCATGCTTGAAGTCTCCAATCTGATCAAACGTTTCGACCGTATTCCGGCAGTGGATGGTGTGAGCTTCGTCATTCGTCCGGGTGAAATCCTCGGTTACCTTGGACCCAACGGCGCAGGCAAGAGCACCACAGTGAAGATGCTGGTCGGGCTGATTGAGCCGACCGAGGGGAGGATCCTCTTCCATGGGGAAGAGGTTCGCAACGACAGGATCAACTTTCAGCGTCGCCTGGGGTATGTTCCGGAGGAGCCGCATCTGTATCCTCACCTCACCGGGCGAGAGTACCTGCAACTGGTCGGCCGACTGCGCGCGATCCCGCGGCGTGTGCTGGAACCTCGAATCGATGAAATGTTACGCCTGTTTTCGCTCTGGGAGGACCGTGTCTCCCCCCTTTCATCCTATTCCAAGGGCATGCGCCAAAAAATCATGCTCTCCGGGGCGCTTCTGCATGATCCGGAGCTGTTGATTCTGGACGAACCCTTTTCCGGACTGGACGTCAACACGGCACTGGTGTTGCGTGCGCTGCTCCGGGCCCTCGCGGACGAAGGCAAAATGATCCTCTACAGTTCACACATGTTGGAAGTGGTTGAAAAGGTCTGTTCCTCGGTGGTGATCCTGCGCGATGGGAGAGTGGTGGCCGACGGCGCCATCGAAGATCTTCGGGAACTCCTTCAGCAGCCGTCGCTTGAAGGGATCTTCACACAGCTCACCGAACAGGAGGACCCGAGTCGCGTTGTGAACGGGATTCTGTCTGCGATGCGGGGCTGAACGTGAGTCAATATGCGAAACGACCTCGAACATCTCGATGATTGGATGCATGAAACTCATTCGCCCGGGTTCGAGTTGAGCCGCTTCTTCCTGCTCCACTCTTTTGACGGAGAGTTCGTAACGGCTCCGGGCCAGTGGCGACCGGTAACGGTGGGGGTGGTTGCCGTCCTGCTGGCATCCTGCCTGTTTTTTCTCCAGGTCTTCAGCGGCAAGTACATGATCATGAACTGGCGGCCTGACGCCGAGCCGTTTCGGCGTGCGGTTCTTGCCGATACCCTATTCCTGATTACCCTGACGATGTATGTGATCGGCCTCTTCACGTCGCTCCAGTCGGCGTCGTTGTTTCCAGGGCTTCGGGATTATCTGGCCCTGGCCTCGCTTCCGATCCGCCTGCGGGAAATGTTCGTGGCCAAGTTTACCGCGCTGATGGGCTTCGCAGGGGTATTCATCGCGGCCACCACTCTCCCGATGAGTGTAATGCTGCCCGCGGCAATGTCTGGCCGGCACGCCACAACACCCTATGGCTTGCAGGTCGGAGCGATGTTGGTGTCCTCCTCTTTAGCGGCACTGTTCATGTTTTTTTCCCTCATCGCGGTCCAGGGCGTGCTGTTGAATGTTATTCCGATCCGCCATTTTTCGCGCGTTTCACTGGGGGTACAGGGCTTGCTGCTTACGGTGTTCCTGTGCACGCTGCCCTTCGTGTTTTCAATCCCCGGGATGGATCGGCTGATGGATCAACCCCCCGATTGGGCCGTGTGGATTCCGCCCCTCTGGTTTCTGGGCTTACACCAGGTCATGGTGGGCGCCTTCGAACCTTTCGCAACCCGGCTGGCAGCGCTGAGCATGACCGGGCTTGTCGGATCGTTGGCCGCGGTCGTGCTCACGTACCTGTGGAGCTACCGCCGCCATAAGAGGCGGTTGATGGAGTCGGCGATCATGGGGTCGTCCACTCCGCGCCCGAAGTGGGTCGGGACCCTCGTCGACTGGATCATTCCGGACCCCCGCAAGCTGGCCGTCTGCTCATTCATTGGAAAAACGCTGAACCGCAGCCGGCAGCACCGGCTTGTGCTCACCGCATTTGCTGGACTGGCAGTGGCCGTGATCTTTGAGAGCTTCGTGAGCGTTGTCCTGGGGCGCGGCTTTCGTGGATTCTCGGTGCCCTCACCCGCGCTGCGCTTGGCCGCTATTTCGGCTCCCCTCGCCCTTTCGCTCTTCCTGCTGGCGGGGTTTCGCTATCTGTTCCGGTTGCCGGTGGAGCTCAGCGCCAACTGGGTATTTCGCGTCAACGAACAGGGCCTTCGCCCCGCCTTTCAGGGCGGCGTGGGATGGTTTCTCCTGTTTGGCGCTGTGGTCGCTCCCGCGGTCCTTACGCTGCCCTTGGAAATGTATATCCTTGGCCCGCTTGCCGGATTCACCGTAACAGTTCTGTGCATGCTTCCCGGGCTTACATTGATGGAACTGATCTTGATGCAGATCAGGAGAATTCCCTTTACCTCCTCCTATCTCCCCGGTCAGCGACCCGTGATCCAGACAGTGATGCTCTACTGGGTCGCCTTGTTCCTCTATGTTTTTATCCTGGGAGGCGTCGTCGCCTGGTGTCTCGAGAAACGCGGATTAGCACTGGGCCTCTTCGCGGTACTGTCCGCGATTTGGGTGTTTGCTCGGAAGGCGCGATTAGAATTTGGGGAGACGGGCAAGATCGAATTTGAAGAGGTGCTTGAACCGGTAGTCATGGCGCTGGATATCGAGCGGGACTAGAAGGGTGGCGCCCAGATCTGAATTCTGAAATCCGGGCCACGACAAGAAGATCGAACCTTATCCGAACGCACGACATCTTGAGAACCAAGATCCCCTGGTGGACCCCTCATTCCCGCTTCTGGTCCTGCCCCTGCACCGCCTCCATCGGGGATGAGGCAAGAACTTCGCGGACCCTGCCCAGGAGGGATTTCTGCGTAAACGGTTTTTGAAGAAGAGCGACCCCCGGTTGAAGCACGCCGTGGTGTGAAATGGCATCATCCGTGTACCCGGACATATACAACACCTTCATTGCCGGTCTCATCGGATGGAGCCTTTCTGCCATGACAGGTCCACCCATCCCGGGCATGACCACATCGGACAGAAGAAGCGGGATGGGGCCCTGATGTTGTTCGACGATCTTTATCGCCTCTTGTGGATCCCCTGCCTCCAGCACTGCGTAACCGTGGCCTTCCAGAATCTCGCGAACCAGTTTGCGGAGTGATGGGGCATCTTCCACCACCAGGATGGTCTCCGATCCCCCGAGCAGTTTCTTCTGCTGTTGGTCCCGCGCCGCTTCAAAATCAGGTTGGTCTTTCTGCACCCGCGGAAAATAAACCCCGAATGTCGTCCCCACGCCCAATTGACTTTCGACCCGGATGTAGCCATTACTCTGTTTGACAATGCCATAAACGGTGGCCAGGCCCAGACCCGTTCCGTTGCCTTCCGCCTTGGTCGTAAAAAAGGGTTCGAACAGATGGGACTGGATTTCGCTGTCCATCCCGACCCCTGTATCGGTCAGTCCCAGCATGACATAGTCGCCTACGACGGCACCGGGATTGGCCCGGACGAATTCTTCATTCAGCTCGACGTTGGCGGTCTCAAGAGCGAGAGTTCCGCCATTTGGCATGGCGTCACGAGCGTTGACCGCCAGGTTCATAATGATCTGTTCCATCTGCCCCAGATCGGCCTTGATCTGGCCGAGGTCGGATGCGAGTTTTGTTTTGAGGTGAATGTTTTCGCCAATCAAGCGATGAAGCATCTTGTTCATATCTTCAACCACCTTGTTCAGATTCAACACCACCGGTTGCAACATTTGTTTGCGGCTGAAGGCAAGGAGCTGCCTTGTCAACGACGCCGCCCGATCTCCCGCCTTCCGGATCTCGGAAATCTGAGAGTACATCGGAATAGTTGGGTCCAGTTGCTGCGACAATAGTTCACTGTATCCGATGATCACTCCGAGGAGGTTATTGAAGTCATGAGCGATGCCACCCGCGAGTCGGCCTACCGCCTCCATTTTCTGTGCTTGTCGGAGCCGATCGGTGAGTTGTTTGGATTCCGTCAGGTCCGCATAAATGCCAAAATTCCCAATTTGCGCCTCCTTATTCATGAGTGTGACCCCGAAGAGATGAACCGGAACCCGGACCCCATCTTTTCGTTGCCGGACTGTTTCTATTTCGACTGCGATCCCATTCAGGTTTTTCCTGGAAATATCATCGGCCTCGGCGCGCAATTCGGGGGGCACGACAACATCATTGATAAATCTTCCGTGAATCTCATCGATGGAATAAGCGAACATCTTCTCGAAGGCCCGGTTTACTCGCACGACCCGGTCCTGCTCATCGAGCATGACAATTCCCACCGGGGCATTCTCAAAGAGAGACTGAAACCGGGTCTTCTGAAGGAGAATTTCTTCTTCGGACCGCTTGCGCTCAATCGCCAGGGCAATCTGGTTTCCCACGGAAGTCAAGAAGTCCAGGTCTCTTTGGGTGTATGCCTTGGGATCGGAGTAGTGTTGGACGACCAGGACGCCGAGCGTTTCCTTCAGGGTCCTCAGGGGAACTCCCAACCAGACGGACGGGAGGGTACCGACCCTCCCCACCTGACCTTCCTGAATCAATTCTTGGAAAACTTCCTCCGTCATCAGAATCGGTCGGCCTGTCCGGAACACATACGCCGTTCTACTACGGCCAACCTTCTCGGGCTCGCGTCGCGCAACGTGCTGATCGACAAAGTAGGGGAATTCAATAAGTCCCTTTTCCTTGTTGTAGAGGGCAATATGAAAATTCTCTGCATAAACCACTTTTCGCAGCGATTGATGAATGCGGCAGAGTAGTTCGTCAAGGTTCGCGGTCTGATTAATCCCCTCACTGATTTCAAAGATGACCTCGCGCTCTTGTTCCGTTCGCACCTGGTCTGAGACATCGGCGATGAATCCCTCCACCGCCACCAACTCTCCCTGTTCGGAGTAAGCGCCCCGGCCATGTTCCCACACCCACTTGGTCTGGCTTTGCGCTGTCCGGATACGATACGGAAGCTTGTAGGGAGTTCTTTCTCTCAGGGCTATTTGGATGTCGTGCTGGCGGCGCCCCTGGTCTTCGGGGTGGATGACGTCATTAAAGCTGAATTGAGGGTTTTGAATGAGATCCTTGGGGGCGTATCTGGTCAACTCCAGGCAGCCGTCGCTGATGAATTCCATGGTCCCGGCGTGGTCGTTCTTGCTCCGGTAAGCGACACCGGGGAGATTTGAAATCAGCGAAGAAAGGCGGCGTTCGCTTTCGCGAAGCGCTTCCTCGGCCCGCTTGCGCTCCGTGACGTCGCGGGCAATACCCAGAACCAATTTCTGGCCATGAATTTTAATGGGGAACGTCCGCATCTCCGCGATGACCTGAGCCCCATCCTTCCGGTTGAGAGTGAGTTCCACAGGTCCGAAAGGCAATCCCTCGGCGCTCGTCATCAAGCCCTGGAGAGCTGTTCCGAATTGCTCGGCAGAGAGCAGGTTCAAGGTTAGAAAATTTTTTCCGAGGAGCTCTTCTCTGTGATAACCAATCAGCGATTCTGCCGCTTTATTCCCGTCTACAAAATTCCCTTGAAGATCGTGCAGATAGTAGGCGTCGGGCGCGAATTCAAAAAGGATTCTTAATCGTTCCTCCGAATTCTTAAGTTCTTCCTCGGCCCGCTTGCGCTCGGTGATGTCGCGGGCGACCGTGGAGGCCCCGACGACGTTGCCCGCTGCATCCTTGACCGGCGAAATCGAAAGCGACAGAAAGATCCGTCGGCCGTCTTTCCTGACCCGCTCCGTCTCGAAGTGATCGATTCTTTCACAGCGGCGAAGGGTCGCCATGATCTCTGGAAATTCGTCAGCATGATCGGGCGGAAGTAAATTCGATATGGGTTGGCCAATAATCTCCTTTGAGAAGTAGCCGTAAATCCGTTCTGCGCCCTTGTTCCAGCTTTGAATGATCCCGCCCATGTCCTTGCAGATGATGGCATCATCCGAGGATTCCACGATTGAAGTTAACAAGACCTCAGTCTCACCCATCTTCTTATGTTCTGTAGCATCAATCACATTGCTGTTCATCGGCTCCCCGTCCCCATGTCAATCCCGCTCATTTTGCAATAGAATCTTTCCAAAAGTTTCTCTGCGCGCTGGATCCAACCCGAGTCCAGCTCGTGAACCTTCGGAAGCCCCTTTCCTTCTTACGACGGGAAACATCGACTGAAGGCGAGGAGGAGGCGTGGGGAGCCTTGGA
>JBAVHJ010000166.1:0-9036 GCA_049685715.1 Terriglobia bacterium
TCGGGCGCGGTGGCATGTACAAATATAACAATCAGGATCACTCGATCATGAGTGGTCTTTTGGGAGCGCGAAATTACCTGCAGCTTCCAGGTGGCCCATACAATCTCTGGAATATCAATGTTGATGCGGAATATCAGGAGAGCGGTGAGAGAGAAATACCCTAACAGGGTTGCGTCAAAATTTCATTGTGGTCAGATACTTCCAGTTCCCATTTCGATGACAGGAATTAACTCAGGAGAGCAGGGACGGGCACCTTTCGCTCATGGCTCTTGGAAATTTACTGAGGGGGAGGTGTTTGTCTC
Organism: Terriglobia bacterium; assembly: GCA_049685715.1. GTDB lineage: Bacteria > Acidobacteriota > Terriglobia > JAIQFV01 > JAIQFV01 > JAIQFV01. Next base: position 303 of record JBAVHJ010000166.1, read on the forward strand.
TCTTCGCATTGACAATTTAGCGGAGTCGCCCCTATAATCGGCGTTTTCGATTTGCACTGAAGGAGTGCCTACATGTACGCAGTGATCAGTTCCGGTGGAAAGCAATACCGGGTGCAGCCCGGCGAAACCATCCGCATTGATAAGCTGGATGCCGAAGTGGGCCAGAATGTGAAGTTTGATGAGGTTCTGGCCGTCAAGACAGAGACCGACTTCAAGGTGGGAACACCGGTGGTGGCAGGAGCCAGCGTGAGCGGAACCGTGGTGGACCACGGGCGTGCCGACAAGATTATCGTATTCAAGTTCAAGCGCAAGAAACAGTACAAGAAAAAAACCGGACATCGCCAGGATTTCACGGCCGTTAAGATAGCTGATATTGCCGTCTAGAGGGAGGGCAATCGGCGCGTCTGAGACCGGGTTTTGAACTTCAGCGCCAAGCCCGATGGGCGCGGCGGGCAGATCACCGGGGCGATCGGTGACGACACTTGAATTCACAGGTGGGAGCTTATGGCACACAAAAAAGGGGTAGGCAGTTCTCGGAATGGTCGCGATTCCAACGCGCAACGACTGGGTGTGAAACGCTTTGCGGGGCAGTTTGTGAGCGGCGGATCCATCCTGGTACGCCAGCGGGGAGCAAAGTTTAAGCCCGGCCCCAATGTGGGTCGGGGCAAGGATGACACTCTGTTTGCAAAGGTCAGCGGAATCGTTCAGTTCCATGACAAGGGCAGCATGGGTCGTTTCATCAGTGTCTCGCCGCAGGCACAGGCATAGATTAAATTGCGTTTTTCTTGGTCTCGCAAGGGACGGCGGATGGTTCAGAGCGGGTCGCCAACGGTTCATCGTAGGGCTTCCGGCTAAGGTCCATCCGCTATTTCTTTTTGATCTCATGATATTTCTCGATGAAGCCAAGATCTTTGTGAAGGGTGGAGGCGGCGGAAATGGCTGTCTGGCCTTCCGCCGTGAAAAGTTCGTTCCCCGGGGAGGTCCCAGTGGAGGGGACGGCGGGCGGGGGGGCAACGTGTTCATGGAGAGCTCCGAACGCCACAATACCCTCATCCATTTCCGTTACAACAGGGAGTTCAAGGCCCAACGCGGTCGACACGGGGAGGGTTCCAACCGGCATGGCGCAGATGGAGAGGATGTGGTGTTGAAGGTTCCCGTGGGCACCCTCCTCTTGGAAGAATCCACGGGAGAGGCGATGCATGATTTCACGCGTCCGGACGAACGGATCCTGGTGGCCGCGGGGGGACGGGGCGGATACGGCAATGCACATTTTGCCACGTCGACCAATCGGGCCCCGCGGCGTCACGATGCGGGGTTTCCGGGTGAGGAACGCCACCTTCGACTTCAACTCAAGCTCCTGGCGGATGTCGGACTGGTGGGTTTTCCCAACGTCGGAAAATCGACGCTGATTTCGCGAATCTCGGCGGCGCGCCCCAAGATTGCCGACTATCCGTTTACCACGCTCGTGCCGAACCTCGGTGTCGTGGCCGTGGACGAAGAGCGCAGTTTCGTTGTCGCTGACATCCCCGGCTTAATCGAGGGGGCTCACCTCGGCCAGGGGCTTGGCGTCCAGTTCTTGAAACATATCGAGCGCACACGTCTGATCTTGCACCTGGTGGATGTTTCCGAAAGCAGCGGGCGTGATCCGGTCAACGACCTTCACATCATTAATCGCGAACTGGCCTCCTTCAACCCCGTCCTGCTGGACAAAATCCAACTTGTCGTCGCCACCAAAATCGATATTGTAGGGGACGGGTCGCGCCTGGAGACCGTGAGCAAGTACTGCCAGCGCGAAGGCCTGAATTTGCTTAAAATCTCTTCGGTCAGCGGCCAGGGCATTCCAGATTTGGTCTACGCCGTGGACGGAGAGCTCCAAAGACTGGCGCGCCAGGACGATCCCGTCAAGACCACTTAGATCCTGGCGACTCATTCGGCAACGCTTTGGGCTTTTTGCAGGGCACTTCCGTAGCGGTTCCTGTCAGTAGAGAGGAGTTTCAATTGCGGATTGCCGTTTTTGGGGGCACCTTCGACCCCATTCATCGGGGACACCTGCGCCTCGCGCGACACGTGACTCGTCTGCTGAAACTGGATCGCATTCTCTTTGTCACCGCCGCCCACCCGCCCCATAAGGCGGCCGCCCAGTTGACCCACCCTTGTGATCGCCATGCCATGGTGGCCCTGGCTCTTCGACGAGAGAAGAGGTTTGTAGCTTCGAACGCGGAATTACTTTCACCGGTCGACAGAAACTACTCGATCGACACCCTGGCCGTTATACGCGCTCAACTCCGCCCTTCAGACGAACTCTTTCTTATGATGGGTGCCGATCAATTCGCCGAATTTGAAACCTGGCGGAGCTTTGACCGCTTGCTCAAATCTGTCGCTCTTGTGGTGGTTTCCCGACCCGGCCTTGTCCTTGAGGAGTTAGTCAAACAGAGCGATCCGAAAATTCAGCGGGCCGCCCGCTATCTTGGCGGAACCAAGCATAGGGGGGGTGGGATTTCGCGACGGGTCTCAGCCGTTCCTCCTGTGGTTTACCTTGTTCCGAACCTCAAAATCGGCATTTCCTCCACCTTGATCCGTGATAGAATATCCGCGGGTAGATGGCTTCGTGGAGTACTCGATCCCGCAGTCGCCGATTACATTCGGAAAAACCGTTTGTACCGAAAAAGAACCTGAAGACTCAATCGAGCGTCCCCACAGGGGTAATGAAAAAATCCCTTACTCAAGCTGTTCGAGCCGCCGAAGATAAAAAGGCGGAAGATATCGTCGTTCTCAACCTTTCCTCCATCTGCTCATTCACTGACCACTTCCTGATTTGCACCGGTCATTCATCGCGCCAGGTCCAGGCCATTGCTGACTGGATTGAGGAGAAATTACGGAAACAATCCGTCCGGCCCGCGCACATCGAGGGCTACTCCCAGGGGGAGTGGATTTTGATGGACTATACCGATTTTGTAGTCCACGTGTTTTCGACGAAGGCACGCGAATTCTATGATCTGGAGCGGTTGTGGCGAGGGGCGCGGCGGGTTGAGTTTTCGCCTTCGCACAACGGGACTTCCCGGAAGCAGGGTTGAGTGAAGATCAAGGCATTCTGGGTGGGAAAGATCAAGCAGCCGCAGTGCCGCGAGCTGTTTGATCTGTTCTGGTCGCGCCTGGCACCCCTCATTCCGTGCGAAGTCGTGGAGGTGCGAGATAACGCCGCGCTGCTCAAGGGAGCTGAAAAGGAAGGGGTCAACACCTTTTCAGTCGTGTTCGACGAAGGCGGGCGCCAGTTCAAGTCCAGCGAATTTGCGGAAGTCATCAAGCGCCTTCAGGATCGATCAGTTCAGGAATTGCGGATCTTCATGGGCGATCATGACGGCCTGCCTGAGGCGATCAAGGCAAACGCCAATCTGCTGGTCTCACTCTCGGCCATGACTTTTCCGCATGATCTGGCACGTGTCATGGTGGCCGAGCAGTTGTATCGTGCGATGACCATCATCAAGGGACATCCGTATTCGCGGTGAAGGAAGCAGCGATCAGCCATCAGCTATCAGCGTTCAGACATTAGCGTTCAGTAATAAAGAAGATCTGAATGTTTTCGAGCTGTGAAGTAAGCTGGTACGAATTGACTGTATCGATGACATCATCAATTTCAAATTTCGGACTGTTTGTAGCTGTTCGCTGACCACTGAAAGCTGATGGCTGAAAGCTGATCGCTGACTTCAACAAGGGATCAAATTCATGGCTTGGTTTAAAAAGGAAAAGACACCTATCGCGTCGGTTGAAGAAAAACGCGTCAAGACCGAGGGCCTTTGGACAAAGTGTGAGTCCTGCAAGCAGATTATTTGGAAGAAAGATCTTGCCGCGAACTTCAATGTCTGTCCCAAGTGCAACTTTCATTTCAAGATGGATGCCCGTGAGCGATTGAAGATGCTTTTTGATGACGGGATCTTTTTTGAACTCGACAGCGAGCTGGCGACCAGCGATCCCCTTCAATTTAAGGACACCAAGCAGTATCGCGACCGCTTGAGAGACGCCACCCGGGTGACCGGCCTCAAGGATGCCATCATCAGCGGCGAGGGGGCCCTGGGAGGCCGCCCCGTCATTATCCAGGCCATGGAATATCGATTCATCGGCGGCAGCATGGGCGCGGTGGTAGGCGAGAAGATTGTTCGCGCTATTGAATTGTGTCTCGAACGCCGCTGCCCGCTAATCATTGTGTCCGTCTCAGGGGGCGCCCGCATGATGGAAGGAGCGATCAGCCTCATGCAACTGGCCCGAATCAGCGCGGGCCTCGCTCGTCTGGACGATGCCCACGTGCCCTTTATTTCCATATTGACTGATCCCACCACAGGCGGGGTCACTGCCAGCTTTGCCATGCTGGGAGACCTGAATGTTGCTGAGCCCGGGGCTTTAATCGGGTTTGCAGGTCCACGCGTCATCAATCAGACCATTCGACAGAAACTGCCCGAAGGTTTCCAGAGAAGCGAATTCCTCCTCGAACATGGAATGCTCGACGCCATCGTGTCCCGAAAGGAATTGCGCCAGTTCCTGATTCAATCCCTGGATTTCATGATGGCTGCGTAGGGAGGCTTCCGGGGCCGATACGAGTTTTTCCCGCCCATCCCGGGTGGTGGGGCCCCGCGGTATCCACTGCCCGGCATCGATCGATTTCTTTAGCGACGGCCCGCGCGGCCGTTTTTTTATTGCCATGACTTTTGCCTCCGCAGAGATACAGTTACTGGCCCTTGGGGACGAAGTCCTGACCATGAAGTTTGGACTTCGCAACATGCGGACACTACTTCATGCGCTGGGATCCCCCCATCGGGCTTTTCCCACCGTGCATGTGGCCGGGACGAACGGCAAAGGCAGCGTGTGCGCCATGCTGGACAGCATCTTGCGCGCCAGCGGACGCCGGGTGGCCTTGTTCACGTCACCCCATCTCAGCTCGATTCGCGAACGCATGAAGGTGAATGGGGAAAACATCTCCCGTGCCGATTTTGTGAAATCCTATGAGCGCGTGGCGCGCACGATTCGGCAACTTCAAAAAACCCGTCACCTGCCTGTGCATCCCACCTATTTTGAGACCATCACCGCAATGGCCTTTGATTATTTTGCGAGAGCTGGGGTGGATGTGGGTGTTGTGGAAGTGGGGATGGGAGGACGCCTCGATTCGACCAACCTGGTTCATCCGGTGGTGTCCGTCATCACCAATGTTGATTTTGACCACGAACGTTTTCTGGGAAATACAATCGAAGCGATTTCACGCGAAAAGGCGGGAATTATCAAGGCCGGTGTCCTTGTACTGACGGCCGCCCGTCGTCCGGAGGCGTTGCGGGTGATTCGCGAGGTGGCGCGCTCCAGGAGAGCCCCCGTCGTGGAGGCGAGACATGGAACGCGGATCTCAAATATTTGCCTGGAACGACATCGCTCCTGCTTTTCCTTCCGGACCCCCGTGGCGGTATATGAAGACGTGGAGCTTCCGCTGGCGGGGCGGCATCAAATTGACAATGCCGTCCTCGCCATCCGTGCCCTGGAAGAATGTGCGGAGAGAGGATTAAGCGTATCACGCGGCGACATCATCGCGGGTCTTCGGTCCGTCCGATGGCCCGGACGATTTGAAAGGGTCGGCTCCCGCCCGGAAATCTTTGTGGACGGCGCCCACAATCCTGCCGGCGCCCGCGCTTTGCGTCGCCTGGTCGAAGGACTCCTGGACAATCGCAAGATCATCCTGGTTTATGGCGCAATGCGGGATAAGGCTATTCGAAAAGTATTCCGTCAATTGGAACCGCTCGCGCATCAAATCATCTTCACACGCCCGGCCACCCGGCGGGCGGCTACCCCGGAAGAAATCTTTTCGGTTGTGGGTGAGCCGATCTGCCCGTCTTACTTGGCCCCGACCTTGGCTCAGGCGCTCAGACTCGCCAGGCGTTTGCAGGGACCGGGGTCGACAATACTCGTCACCGGCTCTTTGTACCTTGTCGGCGAGGCCCGAAAAATTCTCATGAAGGGCGACATGGAAAGATGATACATTCTCTCGGGACTCCCTCCACCGGCCATGCGGCGTCTCTCAGGTGTGATATACTTCCGTTCCGCGACTTATGCGATTAAGAATCCGCCTTCCTTCCAAGCTCACCACCTTCATCTGGACCCGGACGAAAATTCTTCTAGCAGCCCTCATTCTCCTGGTCCTCGCGACCGTTGTCCCCCTGGTGTACTTCTATGTGAAGTATTCCAGTATGATCGATCAGCGGTTCAGCGGTGAGGTGTTTGCGAAGACCTCCCAGATTTTTGCCTCCCCGACCGTGATCGGAGTAGGTTGGCCCGGTCGCCCCTCCGAAATCACCTCCGACCTCCGCCGTGCCGGGTATGTGGAGCAAGGGAAGGGGAGCTCGCGTCGCGGCGAGTATCGATATGTTCGGACAGGGCTGGAGATTATCCCCGGACCGGATTCGGCGCTCGATCCGAAGCGGGATCATGTGCGGGCAGAATTTCAGGAGGGGAGAGTCTCGCACCTCACGCGGGTCGACGATCGCGCCGAGCTCTCGACCGCCCTCCTTGAACCCGAACTGATCACAAACCTCTTTGACCAGCGACGGGAAAAGAGGCGCCTGCTCAAGTATCAAGATCTCCCTCCGATCCTGATTGCGGCGGTCATCTCGGCCGAAGACAAGCGCTTTTTTAGTCACAGCGGGTTTGATGTGCTGCGAACCTTGCGGTCCGCCTTCCATGATGTGTCGAAAATGGAGATCGCCCAGGGGGGCTCCACCATCACGCAACAGGTGGCCAAAGGATTCTTTCTTACCCCGGTAAGGACGTGGCGACGCAAGCTGGCCGAGCTCTATATTGCTATCCTGCTGGAGCGAAAGCTGACCAAGCAGGAGATCTTTGAACTGTATGCCAACAACACCTATGAAGGCCAGAGAGGGAGCTTCTCCATCAACGGATTCGGAGAGGCAGCCGCCGCCTATTTCAATAAGGACGTCAGGAACCTCACCCTCCCTGAGGCGGCGCTAATCGCCGGCATTATTCCCTCGCCCAACCGGTACTCGCCTTGGCGTCATCCGGACAAGGCGCATCTGCGCCGAGACTGGGTGCTGGGCCAGTTGAAGGAGAACGGATATATCAGCGACAGCCAGAGGGAGGCGGCGATGAAAGCGTCCATCGCCGTCATGCCTCCCAATTACGATTACGGGGACGCCCCTTACTTTGTGGACCTCGTCAAGGACCAGCTACTGGAGAAGTACAGCGAGATCGACCTGGTCACCCAGCAATTTCAAATCTTCACGACCCTGGATCTAGTGCTTCAAAGGGCCGCTTTTGAAGCGATGCGGGACGGGATGAAGCAGGTCGATGCCCTGGTGGCACAGCGAACGCGCCGTCGTTTGAAGAAGGGCGAAACCGCGCCGCCGATAGAGTTTTCTCAGCTTCCCCAGGCCGCCCTGATCGCCTTGGATCCTCACTCCGGGGAGATTAAGGCCCTCGTGGGAGGGACGGACTACGGCCTCAGTCAGCTGAATCACGTTCTGGCGAAACGCCAGCCGGGATCCTCGTTCAAGCCGTTCGTCTATGCCACGGCCTTAAACTCCGGGGTCGACGGATCCCAACCGCTCATCACGCCGGTGACGACTGTGGTGGATGAACCCACGGTGTTCACGTTCGACGATAAGACTTACGAGCCGGAAAATTTTGGACAGGAGTTCTACGGGACCGTCTCCGTGCGATTCGCGCTGACTCACTCCCTGAATGTCGCGACAATCAAGATTGCGGAGATGGTCGGATTTCCCAAGGTGGCCGCATTCGCGATCGAAACGGGGCTGAATAACAAGATCAAGGCAACCCCCTCTATGGCTATTGGAGCCTATGAAGTCACCCCCCTGGAACTGGCAGGCGCCTACACGGTATTCGCGAACCGCGGGGTGCGGGTGGATCCCATCATGATCGGGAGGATTCGCAACCAAAGCGGCCAGGACTTGGAGCATGCCCAGTTGAAAACACGTCCCGTGCTGGATCCGAGGACAACCTATCTTCTGACCTACCTACTGGAGGGAGTGGTCAACAACGGAACGGCCGCGGGAGTCCGCGGAAGGGGATTCAACCTGCCCGCAGCGGGTAAGACCGGAAGTTCCCACGACGCCTGGTTCGCGGGATACACGTCCGGATTGCTGTGTATCGTGTGGGTCGGTTATGACGACAATCACGATATCAAGATCGAGGGAGCGAAGGCGGCCCTGCCGATCTGGACCGAGTTTATGAAGAAGGCTGCTGCACTGCGACCCAGGATCGTGGGAGGGCAGCCCTTTATTCCTCCTGAAGGAATCGAATTCGTAAAAATCGACCCCGAGAGTGGAGAGCTGGCGAACGACAAGTGCCCCACGACCCGGGATGAAGCCTTCATCGCCGGAACCGCCCCGTTGCAGCACTGCCATCTCCATGGCGGAGGCTTCCTGCAAAGATTGTTCGGCATCTTTGGCCACAAGGATGTTCAACCCCCGCCCAAGCCGTAGCCTGCATTTGCAAAGTCGCCCCCATTGAGCCCGTCCCGGCGGGACGCCTCTACAGGTGGATCGCACAACCTCAAGCCCGAATTCCAAAGTTGAAGACGATGATCAGTGTCGGAGGAAGATTTGATTCCCATGAGTGGATGCTTTTTGAGCAAGGCTTTTATCCCCTAAGGCCCGGAGGGCTCTTAGATTGGAGCCCCACCTGAAGCTCCGTCTCGCGTTCTTTGCGGGGCGGAGCGAGGGTGGGG
>JBAVHJ010000167.1:0-1701 GCA_049685715.1 Terriglobia bacterium
GTTCTATCCCTTTCTACAGGCGGGCTTTCGAGTTTTCCAAGGATATGACGGAGCGGGAGTACCCTTCAATGGGGATGCCCGCACAGCAAAACTGGGAGTCATTCAAAAGCTGGCAGAGGGGCGTAACCCGAGAGATGTCACGCGCAAGCAAGACCCAGGTGCAGGCATCCATTGTTGAATCCCTGTTTCCTCTCGACCCCAAGTTGGCGGAATCCCTGTTTTGGCAAATTCAGCCGCCATTGCCGGAAGCCAGTCGCTTTCCTGTCAGCGATCAGGCAAAGCTCGATTCGTCGTCCCGAGTACGGTTTTATAGAGACCCTGATGCGTATTATGCAGCCGCACACACGCTGGTGATGTCCAAGATGAACACCAGTCCCGAGGAGGCCATGGGCATCGCTTCCCGGGTGTTTCCTCACGATGATTATTTGCGCTTTAGGTACCTCTTCGAGTGGGCGCAGAAACTGCACCAGATGAAATCTGATTTTGCCCGCTACTGGATTGCCGACGCCTTTGAAAGTTTGAAATCCATCCAGTTACCCCCGACGAATATGCTTGGCCTCGATGAGTTCCTTCCCGGCCAAGTGACTCAACGGGGATTGCTTGGACTCATTCCATTTACCGCTTCCAATTATCCGGAGATGATCCCGGTCATGATCCTCGGTGTTTTGGAGTTCAGCGCAAAGCTGGAGCATTATGAAGATCAAGTCGCCGAGCTTAAGAACATGCATCCGTCAAGCCTCCAGATGTTTCGCTCGCACAGTTTGACGCTTGACCTGCTCGCTCGGCTTCAGACGGCCGTTCAAGGAAAGGACGAAGCTTGGTCCAAACGTATTGCAGAAAGGATTGAAGAGATTCCGAAGGCGTTGCCCGGTGAATCGGAAGCGAATTCCTGGCCTGGATATCCCGATGCCACCGCTTATATTCAATTTAATCACCTTGTCGGAGAGAAGGGAGGGGCAGCAGCGGCAGCTAAACTTCTTCCTCAAATTCAAGACGTGCAAATGAAATTTGATGCGGTGATGTCGCTGGTGAATGCGCTCAGTAAAGACCATCGCGAAGAGGCTTTGAGCCGATTGAAGGAGGCTGAAGAACTCCTTGAGAAGATCCAAATCGTGGAGTTGCCCGGAGGGAGAATAGATTTGGGCATCGCGGAGTTTCGGCTTCGTTCGGAAATGTGGATCCTGCAGGCATATGCCGCGATGAATTCAGAGAAGGCCTCTTTATGGCTGAAGCGTTATCTCGAGGAGTTCGCAGACATCGACGCGAAAGACCCCGAGGCCGCCAAAACGGAAAATGTCCAGAGCTACTATCTGGAGGCAATCACGTGGATAGCGAAGAAGAACCCCGATGAAGCAATTCAAAGAGCAAAAGAAATCAAAGACACCCGGCAAAGGGTTCAGGCTTTCAATCGGATTCTGCAGATAATGCTCTAGTTGACAATTTCGTATTTGCAGCAGCATCTAGGATCACATATGAGACCACACTCCCGCTATTGGCTGGGGCTCGCCTTCGTGATCAGCTTCCTTGCGGTGGGCATTTCCTATTGGAAGATTCCCTATGCGAATCTCTCGCTGCCCCACTCGTTGATTGGCCCGGGCCTGCTCGTGGTTGGCTTTGCTGCTGCTGCCGCCCGGGCTATTAGTCGTGTACGATTTTTCGCGGTGCTCATTGTCGTCGGGGCTTCCGTGCCAGTTGCAGTAC
>JBAVHJ010000168.1:0-14608 GCA_049685715.1 Terriglobia bacterium
GTTATGGAGAGCCCTCGCGGGGAATGGGTTCTTGGTCGTGGTTGGGATCAAACGCGCTGGCCTGTTAAGGATTTTCCTAACCATCGCGACCTGAGTGCGGTTTCTCCTGAAACCCCTGTCTGGCTGACCCGGGTGGACGGCCATGCCGGACTTGCCAATGCCAAGGCGATGGAAATTGCCGGGATCACGCGGCAGACCCCTGATCCGCCCGGCGGTAAGATTGTCCGCGATGAGAAGACCGGTGAGCCCACAGGGGTTTTCATCGATAACGCCATGTCCCTGGTCGGTCGCCAGGTTCCCCCTCTCACCCGCGATCAGATCAAGAGGGCGGCCCTTCTCGCGGTGCAAAAATGCCTTGCCGATGGCCTCACGGAGGTGCATGACGCTGGCGTGGGGAGGGAAACTCTCGAAGTTTACAAAGATCTGATCGACGAAGGTCGATTCGACTTCCGCATTTATGCGATGATCATGGCGGCGGGTAGTCCTACTAATTCCCCCGCCGCTTCGACGCTGGACTCTTACTTAAAGGCGGGACCGCTCATTGGATATGGGGAAAATCGTTTAACGGTGCGATCCATCAAGATGATTGCGGACGGTGCATTGGGATCGCGGGGAGCAGCCCTGCTGGAGCCGTATAGCGATGATCCCAAGAACAGGGGTTGGATGGTCACCCCGCAAGAGACCCTTTACGCTTGGGCCAAGAAGGCAACCGATGGGGGCTTCCAGGTGAATACGCACGCCATCGGGGATCGCGCCAACCGGGCATGGCTTGATGTGGTGACTCGACTGGAAGAAGCAAACCCGAAGGTGAAAGAGCTCCGCCTGCGTGATGAGCATGCCCAGATCCTGGCGTTGAACGATCTCCCTCGCCTCGCGTCGTTACAGGTCATTCCCTCAATGCAGCCCACCCATTGCACAAGTGACATGCGGTGGGCCGAGCAGCGTCTAGGGCCGGAGCGGATCAAAGGGGCTTACGCCTGGCGTTCGTTGATGAAGACGGGAGTTCACATCGCTGCAGGGTCAGACTTCCCCGTAGAAGATCCCAACCCACTTTGGGGTTTTTATGCCGCGGTCACCCGGCAAGATCAGGGCGGTTGGCCGACGGGAGGTTGGTTTCCCCAGGAGCGCATGAGCCGTGAAGAAGCCCTTCGGTCTTTCACCCTCGATGCGGCGTTCGCCGCCTTCGAAGAGAACATCAAGGGGTCCCTTGAGGACGGCAAACTGGCTGACTTGGTTGTGTTGAGTCACGATATTATGAAGATTGAACCCCAACTGATCCTGCGGACGGAGGTTGAGAAGACGTTTCTAGGGGGTAAGCTGGTTTATGGGAAAGTGGCTTCGAGGCCATGACCGGAAGAGAAAGGATTACGAGCATCGAAGGAGAACCTCTTCAACTTCTGGTCTTGATGGCTTGTTGGAAGGGACCGAACTCAACACCGCGAATCAATCGCTGTCTTTGAGAGCTCCGTGCCGGGAACGCCTGGCGGCGAATCGCCATTCCCATTATTTGTTCGGGCCATCGTCCTTCGCGGTTCGTTCGGATTCGGGAGTGTTGGGCCGCATCGGTTTTTCAGGACCGCGGCGCTGAAATACCCTTTCCTGAGTCCCCCGGCTTTGCGCGTTTCCAACGCGTTGAACGATGCCGCGATTCACGCGTTTCCCTAACTTCTGGTTGACGAACCGTCCTTTTCCCATGCAATGATACTATCACGAAAATTGATTCCTTTGCCGAGGAGCGTTCATGAATATTCGCACTGGTGCTCTTGTGATCTCTCTTGCTGTAATGGGCGGGACCCTCTCTTATTACGGGCAGCCCCTGCCCGCCCGCAATCCGGAGGTTGAGAAGATTGTGCGGGAGATTTCAGCACAAAACATCAAACACATCATCGATAAACTGGTAAGCTTTGGGACTCGGCACACCCTGTCGGAGACAACCCCGGACGATCGGGGAATTGGCGCCGCGCGACGATGGATCAAGAGCGAATTGGAGAGGTATTCCAAGGAAAACGGCGGGCGCCTCAAAGTGGAATTCGACTCGTTCATCTCGGACCCGAAGGATTTGGAACCCCGCTACCGGTCCCGAGTCCCCCAACCCACCGAAATCGTCAACGTGGTCGCCACTCTTCCGGGCACCCGTCCGGATTCCGCAGCCCGGATCTATGTGGTGAGCGGCCATTACGATTCGATGTGCTCTCTGATGATGGATTCGAAATGCGATGCCCCGGGAGCTGATGACGATGCCAGTGGCACAGCGGTCTCCATGGAACTGGCCCGGGTCATGAGCAGGTATCAATTTGATGCCACACTGGTCTTCCTCTGCGTCGCGGGGGAGGAGCAGGGGTTGGTGGGTTCCACCCATTGGGCGCGGATGGCGAAGGAAAAGAACTGGAGTGTCGCCGGCATGCTCAACGACGACATCGTTGGAAATATTCAAGGAGGCGACGGGGAGATCAACAATCAGGTCGTCCGGGTGTTTTCGGAAGGCGTTCCCGTAAATGAAACCGAATCGGATAAGCGAATCCGCGAAGCCATCGGTGGAGAGGACGATTCGGCGTCACGACAACTGGCCCGTTATGTCGGTGAGACGGCGGTCAAATACCTGCCGGAGTTCCCGGCCATGATGATCTTTCGCCGGGACCGATACGGGCGTGGAGGGGATCATACGGCTTTCAACCAGTACGGTATTCCCGCAGTTCGTTTGTCCGAATTCCATGAGGATTTCCGGCATCAGCATCAGACACCACGAACTGAGGGGGGCATCCGTTATGGTGATTTACCGGAGTTTGTCTCGGCAGATTATGTGGCCCAGGTGGCTCGGCTCAATGCAGCCACTTTGGCCTCGCTCGCTCTGGCCCCCGCAGCTCCCCAGAATGTTCGATTCGGCTCGGCTTTTCAGACTTACGATACACTGATCCATTGGTCACCGAATGTTGAACCGAATCTGGAGGGCTATGCCATCGTATGGCGTGATACCACGGCCCCGGACTGGCAGCATCAATTGTATGTCGGCAAGGTGACAGAGTTCACGGTGAAGGGACTTTCGAAAGACAACTGGATCTTCGGGGTCCGCGCGGTTGACAAGGAGGGCGATTTGAGTCCAGTCACTGTACCCAAGCCGCCCGCGCCCCAAAGGCCTGCGGCCGCACAGTGAAATCAGCGAGGCTTGTTTGAAATCCGATCGCAGGGGTTTCGCCTGTTCGCGGGGCTTAATCAAATAAGGCATCATCGGCGATCAAGGTCCCATGCATGGGAATCCGCTCAACCGGCACGCCCCCCACTTCCAGAAGCACATAAAAAGGCAGGGCCTGGACGTCCCGCGAGGGCCATAGGGACTTTCCCAGGCGAGCTTCAAACAATCTTTCGAATGAGGGTTCTACTTCCCGAGGGTCGACAGGTCGCTCCAGGGTGGTTCTCTCATCTCGGTGGAATACTGAAATCTGAGATTGTTTTGCAGTTACATCCTTGAAGACGAGGCAGTTTTCTCCATCGAAGTAAACTCTTATGTCGATGGCTTCCTGGGTACCCATCATTGCCTCCGGGAGATCGATCCTTAGAAAAACGTTTTCTTGGTCCCACCCGTAGAAAACCCTTTCAAAACACTTTCTTCCTTGGTGCATTGTGGTTTGCGATTCCTCAATCGATCCCGCCCCCATCCATTCGAAATAGCTGGAAACGCGACCATCGATGGCAGGGTGTATCCTGGCTGATGGGTGAACATGAACGCGCCGTGGAATCTGTCGCTTTAGGGGTTGGGCGAGGGCTCCCGGCACGCTCAGGCCCATTTGCTGGTAACAATTGATGAGATGGGATCGGAACAAGCGGTCAAAGCGGAGGTCGTTGACGCTGGAATGTTCCGGTCCATACCACCAGCACCAATCACTGCCTTCCGCCGCCAGAAGCGATTCCCAGGCCGCCTTGCCACGAGGGCTGCCCGCGAACTCGGGATGGCCCAGAGTAAAGACCTCCATCGTTTCCCGAGCCTCGGTCAGCAACTCCCAAGCGCGATTATCCTCGGGATCGCCAATCCAGATCGAAAAGTCGGAATTGATCCACGATCCGGGCCAGATGTTATCCAAGCGCCGCTCGTGTGCGCTCAGTTGCGTGCATGCCTCGGAAAGCGTGACCATCTCGAAGCCGGAATCCCCGGACAAACGATGATAGAGCGCCTTCAAAAAAGGACGGCCGTTTTCCGGGAAGTAATCCCACGCATTCTCCCCATCAAGAATGACCGAGACGCATGGGGCGGCCTCACGGGAGAGGGTTACAGAAGACTTGATTCGATGGACGAAATTCTCCACGGCGTCCCCCGCCGGCATTCTCGAATAATGGAATCCAATCGCATCGGACAGTTCGCGATCCCGAAAGAAGATACGCAGGCCTGTGTTCTGGTATCGATAGGGTGAATGCAACATTTCCGAATGGCTGATCTCGCCGCCCGGGATCCGCTGAAAGGCCAGGCCCAGGCTGCGGGCCAGGATGCCCTCATCCGTGGCTGTCCAAAGAAAACCGGCATCAGAAATCAAGTTAAGAGTGGCATTGGAGACCGAACCTTCCGAGGGCCACACCCCTGATGGAACTCGACCAAAGAGTCGTTCATGTTGTTCCATAGCCCACTTCAGCTGTAACGCCGCGTCCTGTGGATACCGAAAAGGCTGGACGGGAAAAGGAGATCGGGGTTGCGATTGAGCCGCAATCGAGGAATCACACAGTAGGGGGAGGATGGGATGAAAGAAGGGTGAGGTCGAAATTTCAATTTGTCCCCGATCCGCCGCGTGGCGATAGGTCGGGATAAGCCGGCTCAAGATCTCCATCTCCTTATCGCGAAGGCTCAACTTGTCCTCTTCGGTAAAACGTCGGCCCTTTTCTACGAGCGAATGTACCACGGCATCCCTGGCCAGGTAGATTTCATCAAACCAGCACAATTGGGAGAGAACCTGCAGGTCCAACAGATCCTGTGCGCCGAATTGCCGGAGAATGGGGACGGAGGCTGAACTCGAAGGAACACGGAACCGCTGGTAGAGCTCTTCGAATCTTGGAAACCGGGCAATCTGACAGTCATAATTGGCTTGAAAGAAGTTTTCCAGCATGGAATGCTTCAGCTCATCGGTCAATGCACTGACAGGTTGAAAGGCGAGGGTAAAGAGGGGATCAATGGTTGGATTTGCCACGAAGTCTTCGATCTGGGAGAGGAGCGACGGAACCACGTTGAAGGTCACGTGGGCCCTTGGAAACTCCTCAAGCACGGCGACCATCCCCCAGTAGTCTTTCAGGGCATGAAGGCGGACCCACGGCATCTCCTGCACTCCCCTCAGGGGATCCTTGTAAAAGGGCTGGTGCATGTGCCACAGCAAGGCAAGTTTAATTTTTTCAGACATAAAAACAATGTATGGTAAATTGGTAAGGTCCTTCGGTTTGAGATTCTAGACCATGCGAATTATATCACGCGCCATCTTCCGCGAAGTTCTCTCCCCCACCCTTCTGGGACTGCTGGTGTTTACCTTCATTCTGTTCATCCGCGATATGGGGAAGCTGCTCGAGATGGTGGTGAGCAGCACGGCATCACCCGCGTTGATTGGCAAGCTTTGCCTGCTGCTGCTCCCCAACATCTTTCTCTTTGCCATTCCGATGTCCGGACTTCTGGGTATTCTCGTGGGGTTGGGGCGGCTCTCGGCAGACAGCGAGGTGGTCGCGTTGCGTGCCAGCGGCCAGTCCATTGCGGCGTTTGTGAAGCCGATTCTTCTGCTTGCATTTCTGGCCGCCGGCCTCAATTTCAGTCTTTCGCTGGTGATTGTGCCTCGAGTCAATCAAATGAAGCAGTCGGTCTTGACGCAGTTGGCGCGCTCCCAGATCGGCACAGAAATGAGCCCGCGCGTGTTTGATGGAAGGTTTCCGAATCTGATTCTGTACGTCCAGGACATCAGTGGTGAACGATGGAACGGGATCTTTCTGGTTGATTTGGCCAAGGCGGGCGAGCCGAGGATCACACTGTCGCGCACGGGGATGCTGATCGTGGATCGCGCCCAGGACCGGTTGCAGTTGTACCTGGAGGATGGAAACACGCACCTGCTGACCGCTTCGAAGTCCAGTGATTATTCCATGATTCACTTCTCCCACAGTGAGATTCCCTTGCCGCCGGTGATCGTCAAGGGGGCGGATTCGGCCAGGCGAACCCTGAGTGAATATACAAACCGCGAACTGGTTGTCGAAAGCCGGAAGGGCCATGCCCCCCGCTCATTCATCATCGAATTCTATCGACGTCTTGCCCTCCCCTGCTCGTGTGTCGTGCTGGCCCTGCTCGGCATCCCCCTGGGTATCTCGTCGCGAAAGGGGGGCAAATCTTACGGATTTGTCCTGAGCCTCCTGGTCATCAGCGCCTACTACCTCCTCTTTGTCAGTGGATCCAGGTTCGCCGAGGATGGCCGCGTTTCCCCTTTCCTGGGAATTTGGGGGACCAACCTGATCTTCCTGATCCTGGCGGCGCTTCTGATCATACTTCATGAGCGCTCCTTCCTGAGAATCTCACGCCCCGCCTTTTTGGACGCGCTCCATTTGAAGCGGATGGCCCCGCAGAATAGCTCCGAGTCCGCCGCCTCGAAACCCTCCGGAAGGGTGGTCTCCGTGTTGCGCATAATTTCTCCTCATATCCTGGATGAGTACATTTTGCGGGGGTTCTTCGCCTATCTCCTTCTGTCGCTAGGTGCTTTTGTTATGATCTTTGTCATCTTCACCCTGTTTGAGCTGATCTCCGACATTGTGAGGAACAATATCTCTCCGCTGACGACCATTTATTATTTTGTTTTTCTGACTCCTCAGATCGTTTACTGGGTCACCCCGATTGCGGTACTGGTGGCCACTCTGGTGAATTTCGGCTTGTTGACCAAGACCAATCAGATCACCGCCATGAAGGCCTCCGGCTTGAGCCTTTACCGACTTTCCCTCTCGCTCCTTTTCAGCGCCGCGGCCATCAGCGTCGGGATGTTTATTCTGCAGGACTTCGTGCTGCCCGGGTCCAATCAGCGCCAGGACATGTACCGGAACATCATCAAGGGAAGACCTCCCCAGACATTTCTTCGCCCCAATCAGAACTGGATTGTGGGGGCGGGAAACGCCCACCTGCAAATTTACAATTACAATTATTTTGATCCGGACAAGCAGGTCTTTGCGGGGCTTTCAGTGTTCGAGATCGATCCGCACACCTTTGAGATGACACGGCGCAGTTTTGCCAAACGGGCTTACTGGGATGCCTATTCGAATCGCTGGATTTACGATGACGGCTGGGTGAGGGAATTCGGCGAGAATGTGAGTGATCCGTACAGAACCTTCAATGTGACGACCATCGCTGAAATGTCAGAGAAACCCGAGTACTTTGTCAAAGTCGTGAAACTCAGCGAACAGATGAACGCCCGCGAGCTGTGGCGGTACATTGGATCCTTGCAACAGAGCGGTTTCGATGTCGTGCGGTTGATGGTCCAGTATTACCGAAAGTTCTCTTATCCCGCGGTGGCCTTCATTATGGTTTTGATCGCGATCCCCTTCTCCTTCTCCACGGGCCGGCGGGGAGCTCTTTACGGGATTGGGCTGTCCATTGTCATTGGGATCGTTTACTGGGCCGTGGCGGGGTTGTTTGAAGCGATGGGTGCCTTCAACAAGTTGAATCCGATGATTGCGGTGTGGTCTCCGAACCTTCTCTTCGGTTTGGGCGGATTGTATCTTCTGCTGACGATCGATACGTGAGAAGATCAGCGATCAGCTGTCAGCAATCAGCCGTCAGCTATCAGTTCACACCTGTCAGCCGTTAGAAAACGGCAACCCAACGGATCCTGCGCTTCAAGTTCGACACTTCCTCACTAAGGAAACCTCTTTACAATTCTGACCGCTGATAGCTAATGGCTGAAAGCTCCTCACGACAGATACGTATAACTATCCAGCAGACGCGAATAATTCGCGAGCAGCTCATGTTCATCCTCGTCTTTGAGCAGCCCTTCCTGGCGCAGTCGGGAGACACTGTTTCCCAGCATTTGCAATAGCGTGTCCACATCGTAACCCATGTAACTCAGGACCTGGCGGACGACCTCTCCCCTCACGATCTTCCGGAAATGGAAGCGCGCGTTTTCGTCAACGACGACGCTCACCTCGTTGACAGCGCCAAAAAGATTATGCAGGTCGCCTATCGCTTCCTGGTAGGCACCCACCAGGAGGAGGGCGATGTAATAGGGGGAGCCGTTGAGCGCGTGCAATTCGAGGGATTCCTTGGTGTCGCGGACGTCGACAAACTTGTCGATGTTTCCGTCAGAATCACAGGTGACGTCACACAGGGTTCCATATTCGGTTGGGATTTCGTTCAGCCGGTGGATGGGCATGATGGGAACCAATTGGTCGAGCGCCCAAATATCGATCGCTGACTGGAACAGGGAGAAATTACAAATGTACTTTGAGGAGAGCAGCTTTTCCAGGTCTTCAAATTCTTCGGGCCGGTCCTTCATCGACTTGGAGAACTTAACGGCCTTCCGGCAGACATCCCAGAACAACTGCTCGCCCTTGGCTTTTTCTTCGAGGTCAAGAAAGCCCAGGTCAAATAAAGCGATGAATTCCTCCCGATGGCCGAGTGCGT
Source organism: Terriglobia bacterium (assembly GCA_049685715.1). Classification (GTDB taxonomy): domain Bacteria; phylum Acidobacteriota; class Terriglobia; order JAIQFV01; family JAIQFV01; genus JAIQFV01. The sequence continues at coordinate 8,612 of JBAVHJ010000168.1, forward strand.
CGTGGTAATACTCCATGAAGTTTTTCGCATTGATGTCCCGTGCCAGATCCACCAATTCGCGAACGGGCTCCGACTTGGTTCCGTTCACCATTTCGATGAGACCCGCCGCACTGGCGCCGGGCGAAACCGCCTGCCGCACATCGGTGATCAGCATGGAATGATAGGCCACGACAGCGCGGCCGCTTTCGGTGACCACGATCGGCTCGGGGACATTTTCACTCTGGCACACCTCTCGCACGGTGTAAATGACGTCGTTGGCAAACTCCTGGATGGTGTAATTGACGCTGCACTCCGAGGCCGTCCGGCTGCCGTCATAGTCCACGCCGAGCCCCCCGCCCACATTCAGATACTGGACGCTGAAGCCCATTTTATTGACCTTGCAGAAAACCCGGGCCGCCTCCTTGACCGCCGCTTTGATCCGCTTAATGTTGGTAATCTGGGAGCCGATGTGAAAGTGGAGCATCTTCAAATCCTGCTGATGCCCGACCTCGCGCAGATGGTGCAAGGCCTTCACCAACTGGATCGTATTCAGGCCAAACTTCGCGATCTCGCCGCCCGACTCCTCCCACTTGCCACTCCCGCGGGTATACAACTTGACCCGAATTCCCAGCTGCGCTTCCAGCTCCAGTTTTTCCGCGAGATTCAAGGTCATCTTGAGGTCTTCAATGTCTTCGATGACGACGATTGTCGGTTTTTGGAGCTTCTGGCATAACAGCGCGCTCCGCACAAAAAGTTCGTCCTTGTTCCCGTTGCAAACGATCAGGGCGCCTGGAGACAGCGGCATGGCGACGGCCAGGGCCAGTTCGGCCTTACTTCCGACCTCCAGCCCGTACCGGTATTTCGCTCCCGTGTGGAGAAGGCTTTCAATCACGTCCAGCTTTTGATTGACCTTGGTTGGAAAGACGCCGAGATGCCCGCCGCCATAATGAAACTCATTGATGGAATTCAAGAACGCTTCGTGCAGGTCGGTGACCTGACATTCCAGCATTTGGGGAAAACGCAACAGAATGGGAGTTCCCACCTTGCGCCTCGCCAGCTCGCATACGACATCATACACATCGACCTGGAGGTGAGGGTTCTTGGTCGGCGTGACCGAGAGGTTACCTCGTTGGTTGACCTGAAAGTATCCGGCGCCCCAGTTCTCGACACCATACAATTTGGACACGAGTTCTGTGGTCCCCGAACTGGGCAATAACTGTGTTTCGGCAGGCAGGGGGTTCATTTCCAGTCAGCCTCCAGGTTTAAATTAAATTCAGGATCTTGGGGAACCAAGCGCGATCACTGCTGTGACGAGCCTGCAAGGAAGACGAAACACCACCGCCCACCGCTGTCGGCATCGTGGCTTGCTTCGAACCCATCAGAAGAGTCGCTCGGACAGCATTCAACTTCTTTTGTCCAATGAGGAGGCTTAAAACCCGGTCGGCTTACTCAAAAAAGCGTTGCGCATCCTGGCCGTTGCGCCTCCCTCCTTCCAATTTGCGCTCAATCTACTAAAAATAAATTTTCGCGTCAAATTAAAAGATAGGGAATCTTTCAACACAATAATGAAGTGGAAAGGACAGCCTGAACAAAGCTGCAATGGTGCTGGCGGATTCATCAATAGAAGGATAAGGAGCGGCAAGAGGAGTCGTAGATATGCTGTGGCGGCGCCCAGCTGGGCGTCCCTATGCGACGTCGACCGACTTTCTTATTGTTGGAGGCTCCCCCCCTGGCAATCCAGATGAATAATCATTCACGAAAGGGAGGGGCGACGAGACTCGTCGCCCCACCTAACGGAGCACACACGGGACATATTCCGGAATATCGCCGCGCAAAGGTGGGGCCAGAATTCGGGGCTGAAGGGCTTTCCGCCCCCGTCGTCATGCATTCTACTTTGCCGCTTTCCCGTGGGACAAAATCCGTGGTGACCTCCGGCAGGGGTTGTGTGCCCTCGGTAGGGCAGAAAACAAAAAACCCGGCCAGATGACCGGGCGATTAACCACGAGGAGATTGTTTTCTATTATCATTATTGGGACGCACATCTATGCGCCCCTACAATTGAAACAAAGACGACGGCTGCTTACGTCCCCTCACTCCAGGAAGCGAGGTATTCGACCTGCTCGGGGGTGAGCGTGTCGATGGAAACGCCCATACTCTCGAGCTTCAATCGGGCAATCTCTTTGTCAATTTCTTCAGGAACCACATACACCTTTTTCTCGAGCTTCTTGGCGTTCTTGGTCATCCATTCAGCGGACAGGGCCTGGTTCGCAAAAGACATGTCCATAACGGAGGCGGGATGCCCCTCCGCACTGGCGAGATTAATCAGTCGTCCCTCGCCCAACAAGAACAACCGCCGCCCGTCGGCCATTTTGTACTCTTCGACATAATCGCGCACCGTGCGCTTGGTGGCGGACATCGCCTCCAGCGCCGGGATTTCGATTTCGACATTGAAGTGGCCCGAATTCGCCAGGATCGCGCCATCCTTCATTCTTTCAAAGTGCTCCCTGCGGATGACAAGCTTGTCGCCGGTTAAAGTGACGAATATATCCCCTAGCGGCGCGGCTTGGGCCATCGGCATCACCTGGAACCCGTCCATCACCGCCTCAATTGCCTTGGTGGGATCGACCTCGGTCACAATAACATGGGCACCCATTCCTTTCGCCCTCATCGCCACACCGCGGCCGCACCAGCCGTACCCGGCCACAATGAAAGTGGACCCGGCCAGCAGAACATTCGTGGCTCGAATAATGCCGTCTATGGTGGACTGGCCCGTGCCATACCGGTTATCGAATAGGTGTTTTGTCTGGGCATCATTCACCGCTATGATTGGATATTTCAATGCGCCGTCACGGACCATCGATTTAAGACGAATCACGCCCGTGGTGGTCTCTTCGGTTCCTCCCAGGACATTGGCGAGCAATTCCGTCCGCTTGGAATGAAGAACACTGACGAGGTCGGCTCCATCGTCTAACGTCATCTGAGGTTTGTGATCCAGGGCCGAGGTGATATGAGAATAATAGGTGTTGTTGTCTTCACCTTTGATGCAGAAGCAGGGGATTCCGTGATGCACCACCAGTGAGGCAGCGACATCATCCTGGGTGGACAAGGGATTGGAGGCGCATACCACGACCTGCGCTCCTGCAGCTTTCAAAGTCATCGCCAGGTTGGCGGTTTCGGTGGTGACATGCAGGCAGGCAGAGAGGCGAAGACCCTGGAGGGGCCTCTCGGTTTCAAACCGCTTGCGGATCAGGCGCAACACCGGCATCTGCCGCTCGGCCCACTCGATGCGTTTGCGTCCCTTCTCGGCGAGAGTCAAATCTTTAACATCGCTGCTGACTTTAACTGTTGTGCTCATGAAATCTCCTGAGGTGAAAAAAGAGGGACAGACACCTGCTTTGCTGCCATTCCTGCGAAGCTGTTTAAGAAAAGGTGTCTGTCCCTAGCCCGAGATCGATCCTGAAGTGCTAACCTTTGGCTCCCACGGGAACATCGAGTTTCGCTCCCGCACGGAGCGCTTCGGCCTTGTTCGTTTGTTCCCAGGTAAAATCCTTCTCCGCTCGACCAAAATGACCATAAGCCGCAGTCTTCTTGTAAATGGGCCGGCGAAGATTCAGGTACTCTATGATCCCCCTGGGGCGCAACGGAAAGGTCGCCCGAACTAACTCACAGATCTTCTCGTCAGCTATCTTTCCAGTACCGAAGGTGTCAACCATCACCGACACTGGCTCTGCGACGCCAATCGCATAGGCCACCTGGATTTCGACGCGGGAGGCCAGCCCGGCGGCGATGATGTTCTTGGCGATGTGTCGCCCCATGTAAGAAGCGGAACGGTCCACCTTGGTCGGATCCTTACCCGAAAAAGCGCCGCCTCCATGATGTCCCATCCCCCCGTAGGTGTCGACAATGATCTTCCGCCCAGTGAGTCCGCAATCCCCCTGCGGACCGCCCACCACAAACCGGCCGGTCGGGTTCACGAAAAACTTGGTGTTCTTATCAAGCAAAGGAGCCGGGATCACGGTCTTAATGACGTGTTCAATGACCTCGGCCTTCAAATGCCCGTGCTTAATTTCGGGATTGTGCTGCGTTGAGACCACGACCGCCTCAATTCTTTGTGGTTTCCCGTTGAGGTACTCCACGGTGACCTGTGATTTACCGTCCGGGCGGATGTAGTCAAGAATTCTCTTCTTGCGAACCTCGGCCAGCCGCATGGTGAGCTTGTGGGCCAGCATGATAGGCATAGGCATCAGTTCGGCGGTCTCGTCGCAGGCGTACCCAAACATCAACCCCTGGTCTCCCGCGCCCTGTTCATCGCTGTCCTTCCCATCGGCCGTGCGCTCGTCCACCCCCTGGGCAATGTCCGGAGACTGCTTATCGATGGACGTGACCACCGCACAGGTCAGATAATCAAAGCCGAACGTGGCATCGATGTAACCGACCCCTTCAATCGTGTCCCGCACAACCTTGGGGATGTCAACGTAGTGGGTGGTGGTAATCTCACCCGCCACGATGGCCATCCCTGTGGTGACCAGCGTTTCGCAGGCAACCCGGCCCATGGGGTCGTTCGCCATAATGTCATCCAGCACGGCGTCAGAAATCTGATCGGCAATCTTATCCGGATGTCCTTCGGTCACTGACTCGGAAGTAAAAAAATATTTCCCTTGCACTCGAAAATCCTCCTTAACATTACATTCAGACTGATCTCTCTTGAGTCGATGTTCTGGGGTGACCCCCATAGCGGGGGTTCAAACCGCAGACAATAACACAGCGCCCCGAGAGGGTCAATAAACAATTGTGCTACAATCTGGTGTCGGGGCGCGATCGAGGCAGGAAATTCATGAAGATCCAATTGCTGGGTAAGCCCGAATGCCACCTTTGCGACGAGGCTAAGAGGGTTGTTCAAACGGTGTGCGCGCGACTGGCTCTTCCCTGGGAACAAATCAACATTGAGGATGACGCCGGCCTCTTCGAACGCTACAAGTATGAGATTCCCGTTCTGCTGCTCGAGGGAAAGAAGGCTTTCAAGTATCACATCGAGGAGAAGGCCCTGCAAAAGATCTTGTCACGTAAAGAGGCCAGCTCGAGAGAGTGATCGAAGGAGTGGAATAGCTTTCCACGACGAGCGATTTCTTGACACGTTTCGAGCCCTCGTGTAATATCCGTCGCGGCTTAATGCATGATGCGACTTGTAATGCGATGCCATGCTCAGTACGAATTTGGCGGGTGGAACGGCTAACAAGTCCCGGATGGATGGAATCGGGAATCTGCTCTTCCGCAGGGCGGAACAATTCAGGGCGGTTAGCTCAGTTGGTAGAGCGCATCCCTTACAAGGATGATGTCACAAGTTCGAGTCTTGTACCGCCCACCAGTCTTCGATCGAGGGGTCGAAAGAAGGACGGTAAGGGGACGTAGCTCAGTTTGGTTAGAGCGCGTGCCTGTCACGCACGAGGTCGCGGGTTCGAGCCCCGTCGTCCCCGCCAATGCTTGAATCCGGTGATGCCAGGCCAGTTTTGTTAACCACCGAGACACCCGTATGAGTCGAGTTGACTGATTTTACGTCCGCGGTTTGACCGTTAACGGAGGCTACTCGGGTTTCGGCTCGGTAGCCTTTTTTTATTGGATTGGATGAGATGCAGCTGGCTAAAGAATTTGTGTTGCACATGGCCTTCGAGATCGTTGACAAGCTGATCGAACGCGACATGATTGAATCGCGCGATCCGGATCAACTCGTGGAGACCTTCCGGAACCTCATCAGTGAGGAATTGTCCCTCGAGGACAAGCTGAATGAGGAGGTTCGTACAATCCTCAATCAACATTCCGAGACGATCCGACAGGATGGCATCTCGTATCAGGAGATGTTTCGAAAGATCAAAACGAAACTGGCGCGAGAGCGCAAGATCGTGCTTTAGGGGAAAAATGAAATTATCCCGCGATAAGCTCCTCCATGTTTCTCATCTGCTGGTGGACCGGCTGGCAGAGATCGAACACGTGGATTTTTTGGAGGACCGCAACACCATACGC
>JBAVHJ010000169.1:0-1994 GCA_049685715.1 Terriglobia bacterium
ATCTTTCTCATCATTGGCGTTCAAGTCATCTCCTTCGGGCTGCTCGCCGAAATGATCGCTTTCTCTTATCGTCGTGAGGATGACTATTCGATTGTGGAAACTTCCGGTGAGGCGGAAGACTCCACGTCAGTGGAGACCAGGCATCACGCTCAGTTAGGCGGTGGGGAAGCTCTTCGATGAAAGTGACCATCGTGGGGCCGGCGTATCCACTGAGAGGTGGCATCGCCCACCACGTGTACGGCCTCCAGCAGGCACTGATTTCCCACGGGAACAAGGTCCACGTCATTTCCTTTCGACGACTCTACCCCAAACTGCTTTTCCCCGGCACCACCCCCCTTGACCCCAGCCGTTTGAAGCTCGATCCTGGCGCCGATCCGATCCTCGATTCGGTCAATCCGTTCACCTGGCGCAAAGCACTGAAAAAAGTAAAAACTTTTCAGCCGGATTTGATCCTGCTTCAATGGTGGAATCCGTTTTTTGCTTTTCTTGTGACTTGGCTCGGCAGAAGGTTTACAAAGACAGGCCTAAGGTGTGCCCTCGAATGCCACAACATCTTTCCGCATGAGCACACTCCCTTCGACAGAGCCTTGATCCGATTCGCCTTCTCGCGCTTTCAATATTTCATCACGCATTCACTCAGGGATCGGGAGGATCTGTTGACCTTATTCCCGGGCAAGACTGTGAAGGTGACCCCCTTGCTGATAAATATCAAGGCTCCCAGAAGGGGAAGTCATCCAACTGGCCCGAAGACGATCCTGTTTTTTGGCGTGGTCCGGAAGTACAAGGGTCTCGAAGTACTGCTTCGCGCCATGCCAAAGGTCTTATCCAAAGTGGAATGCGAGTTAATCATTGCGGGGGAATTTTATGAACCGATCCGCCGCTACATGAATCTGATTAATGAACTTGGGATCGGGGGGCATGTCCACATTGAAAACCGCTATGTCCCCAATGAGGAAGTCGGCGAACTGTTCAGGCGCGCGGACGTCCTGGCCCTGCCTTATTTGAGCACTTCTCAGAGTGGTATTGCGCAGCTCGCTCTTGTAAACGCTCTTCCGATCATCGCCTCGGAAACCGGGGGCCTCCCGGAAATTATCATTGAAAACGTGAACGGCTTGTTAGTTCCTCCAGGCGACCCTGATGCACTTGCCGACGCCATTGTATCTTTCTTCAGCAAAAATCTGGGTGTGCTCTTCACGAAAGACCTCTTGTCTTCATTTCCGAATGAGGGGACCGCCGGTATTGGACAGGTCATCGAAGAAATGGTCGGGAATAACCCAGTTCAAACGTCATAGATCGTCTGGCGAGTGGCGGGCCTTTGAGGTGGTTTGCGTCGTAGACCATCCTGTTCGGGGGGCATAGCGGGTTTTCGGATAGCCGTTTGGCGCCGGGTTAGCCCCGTCCACCGGGGGTATGAAACCTGGCCGCGTTTTCAATTTTCGGAATTCAGGATATTGATTGGGAAAAACCACCTTTTCTTCAGCCTGCCCACATCATCCCTAAACCGGACGAGCCGGAACCCAACAGGCGCGGGAGCGTCCTGCCGTCTTTGAACACAACGTAGCAGCAGGGAGCGTCCAGTTCAATAGCACCCCGATTCATCGGGGTGACAACGAGTTCGGGGAAACGAAAGGGAACCGTTTTCAACGGTTTCCTGAGAGCGGTTCAGCACGATGGAGAAGAGGGCCGCCCTGTATGCGACTAGAGCCACCAAGAGGAAACCGATGAATCGGTTCAAAGACCGGAAGAGGGAGATCGGTGCACACCCCGATAAATCGGGGTGCTCTGAAGATTTGACAGGGGAAGATTTCAGGACGACTTTACGAAGGGCCTCCCGTTCGTGTCCCTTCATCCGGACGAGCCGCAATGGACGGCGCGAATTCAGAACGGTGGGACGCGGTTCGAGGGAGCTTGAGCCCGCATGGATACATAAATAAATGGCAAAAGGTGCTCCCAAGGATTCTTGCCCGTCAAAGCACAGATTTCATTGTTAAACT
>JBAVHJ010000170.1:0-2807 GCA_049685715.1 Terriglobia bacterium
GTAAAAGGCGAGGGCATCCTCAAAGGCACACGCAGCGACATGGTTGCCTTGACCCGCCGAGCCGAGCAGTGTCACCGCCGAGGAGAACATCACAAAGAAGTCCAGTGTCAGGTCTTGTGTCAATGCATGCAGATTCCATGAGCCATTCACCTTCGGGGTGAACACTCTCTGGAAGCGTTCCCAGCTCTGATTCAAAAGCACTCCGTCATCCAGAGTTCCTGCCGAGTGGACAATGCCACGCAATGCGGGCAGTGCACGACCGAACCTTGAGAAGATCTCTTCCAGGTGACCCCGGTCCGATACATCGCCCTGGTCCACCACCACGCGGGCGCCCTTCTGCTCCAGATTGCGGATCACTTGAAGTGCTTCTTCCGAAGGCCTGCTCCGACCCGTCACAACCAGATGCCGGGCGCCCTGGTCCACCATCCATTGCGCCACCAGCAGCCCCAGGCCCGCCAGACCGCCGGTTATCATGTAGCTGCCATCAGGGTCCAGCCCTTCCCACTGCCCCGTCGGTGATTGCAATTCCCGGGGGAGATGGACTGCTGGCCCTTCATGAGTGACCACGATTTTTCCGATGTGCCTGGCTTGCGCCATGTAGCGGAAAGCCTGGGCTACATGGCCGATGGAAAAGACCTTCACGGGCAAAGGTTTCAGATGACCCACTTCAAACTCTTTCAACAACTCTCGGAGTAGATCAGAGACCAAGCGGGGGTCTTCCTGGAAGGTCGCCGCCAGGTTGATGGGGAAATAAGAGATGTTCCGGTTGAGCTGCGACACGCGAGCGTCGTCCCAGATTCCGGTCATGCCGATTTCCAGAAATCGCCCATGGGTCGCCGTAACGGAGAAACTCTTCGCAATAAAGTCGCCCGCCAGGGAGTTGAGCACCAGATCGACCCCTTTTTCCCGGGTGATCTGCATGATCTCGGCGGCGAAATCCAGCGATCGCGAATCCATGATGTGAGGCACACCCAGGGATTTCAGATAGGCGCGCTTCTCCGGACTTCCCGCGGTGGCAAAAATCTCTGCCCCCGCACGTTGCGCCAACTGCACCGCCGCCAACCCGACGCCTCCGGCCGCAGCGTGAATCAGCACCCGGTCTCCCGTGGCAATTTTGCCCAGGTGGCAGAGGGCATAATGCGCCGTCAGGAATGCGCTCGGAATGGTCGCGGCCTCATAATCGCTCAGGGCCTTTGGGACAGGCATGACATGTCCTGCGGGGACCGTCATATGAGAAGCAAAGCTTCCCGGCCCCATCGCAATCACTCTTTCCCCCACCTGGAACTGCTGGATCCCTTCTCCCACCGCCACAATCTTCCCGGCGCATTCATTCCCGAAAACAGTGGAATTATCCGGATATCTTCCCAGGGCCATCAGGACGTCCCGAAAATTCAAACCTGTCGCGAGGATTTCAATCTCCACCTCGCCCGACCCGGGAGCTCGACGCTCCATAGGCTGCAGCGTGAGATGATCCAGGACACCGGGCGAAGAAGTTTGCAAATGGTAGGCTCGCTTGCTGCCGGCCTCGAGGCCCTTGGATACCGATACCGTATCGGATCGCACCCGGCTCAATCGGGCCACATGGCGAAGTCCATGGCGGAAGGCAACCAGGCTCTCCTCTTTGCGGGATCGGACTTCTTCAAATAAGTCGACCACCTCACCCGGTGTCGCCTCAGGATCAAGGTCGATTCTGCCGCAGTAGAGCTCGGGGTACTCGAGCCCAATGGTGCTTCCCATCCCCGAGATTGGAGCCTGCGCCAATGCAACCGGCTCTGCCCTGGAACCGACGGATTGCGCCCCGCGGGTGACGATCCATAAACTGCTTGCCTTGGAATTGCCTTCTGAGATCAGGGCCTTGACTAGGTAGAGCAGGCTTCCACATCCCCACTGGATCGCCCCGCTCAGTTCTTCCAGGGATTTGATCCCGGTGTTTGAAGTTTCAAGGGGCCAGAGATACACAACGCCCGTCAAGGGAGATCCATTTGAGCCCCCTGCCTCTCGAAGCAGCCTTTGGAAATCATCCGGGTTGGCGGCGTCTATTCTGTAACTCCCCTCGTCCAGGACTTGGTATCGACTCCCGGGGGTGACCATGATGCAACTCCCGGCAATCGACTTCAGCGACGCACCCAGCTTTACTCCAAGGCCGTCGCGATCTGCAAAGACTAACCAGCGCCCACTGATTTCCGTGGCCGTTACTGGAGACTGGGTCCCTTCGCCTACAACGCTGGGGCCCCGGGCCAGGATCAAGGACTGGTTAGCGAGGACACCTTCCCGTTCCCCTTCAGGGCTGATGGCCACATCGGTGAAACCATTGTCCGTGAGGAGCCCCTGCCACTTCCGATCTGAAATCAAGGCGTGGGAAGGTCGTTGATCTGTGTCCGTAAACTTCCACCAACCCTCAGTCAAACCCACGATCATGTCGCCGGACCGGAGCGGCCGGGTCCCTTCAAGCAGCAGGAGCAGACCTTCCGAAGCCAACAGTGTCCGGACCTGCTTGAGGGTCTGTCGCAAGTCTGCTGTGGCGTGCAGAACGTTTGCCGCGATTACGATGTCGTAGGAGTGAACGGCAAAGTTCTGGGCCAGGGGATCCTTCTCGATGTCCAGGAGCTTGTATTTCACAAAGGGAAAATCGGCGAACTTTTGCTGGGCCCTGGAAGTAAAAAGGGGAGTAACGTCGGTGAACACATATTCAGTTTGGTGCGCCGGAAGTTTGGGCAGCACTGAAGAGGTGGTGCTCCCGGTTCCGGCGCCGATCTCCAGAATCCTTATCGGTCGATCAGAAGGGAACCGGGCGATGGCAGCCAGAA
>JBAVHJ010000171.1:0-3907 GCA_049685715.1 Terriglobia bacterium
ATGGTGGGAGCTTTGTTGCTGACACCTGACACCCGGCCCCCGACACCATTCCGCCGCTCAGCTTCCTTACTGCTGGAGCGTGCAAAACTACCCTTTTGGCGCGTAATACCCCCGCTTACATCGGACGAAGAGCTTCTTAGAATTTGCCTTGGGAATCACTTTGACCTGGAGGCTGCGCCAGGACCCATCCCGATGGGTGTTGGTTGGATAGTAGCCCACGAGGTACTGGCTGCGAATGTCGTGCGCAATTTCCTTGGTGACATTTCCGATGTCGTTGACCGACTGTGGAAAGTACACCTTTCCGCCCGTGGCCTCCGCCAGTTCTTTTAAGATTTCAGCTTCCTTGGGTAATCCCTTTTTGAAGAAATGCGACTTGGGAGGGTCATCGAGGAGGCCAATCGTATAAATTTGAGCGCCCGATTCGACCGCGAAATCAAAGGCCTTTTTAAAGCTGTAGTGTTGTCCGGGCCCGGGGTTGTCCTTGCCGTCGGTCACCAGGAGAATAACCTTCTTGTCGTACTTTCCTTTCTTGATGTGGGTCAAGCCCAGGTAAACTGCGTCGTAAAGGACCGTGCTGCTTCGAAACTGGACATTCTCGAGAGTTTCTTTGAGTTCCTCTACATCACTGGTGAAATCCTTATCGAGTTCGAGATAGGCCTCGTCGGCGAAGTCGATCAGAAAAACCTGATCGTTGGGATTGCTCAGTTGCATGAAGTCCACCGCTGCTGCGTTAACCTTTTGCCGTTTTGTGTACATGCTCCCGCTCGCATCCAGCAACAATCCAACGGTCACCGGGACATCCTCGTGCTTGAAAACTGAAATAGGCTGTTCAATGCGATCCTCGTAAAGGTGAAAATCATCCTTGGTCATGTCGTTGACCAGTTGGTCCTTCTCATCGGTCACGGAAACATCCACTAGGACCAGGTTGACTTCAACCTTGATTCTGGGCCCTTCTGCCTGGGGTTTCTGAGCAGGGCTCAAGGCAGACTGGTTTTGGGCGGCATAGAGAGACAGGGCAAGGATAGCGCATCCGGCAAGACCGGCCGTGAAGATGTGCCTCGAAATGAGCTTCAATAGGGTTCTCCTGAAGGGACTCGGTTTTTTCTCGATGCATCGGAAGGATCAATCCACTTAGACGAGGTCGAGATCGCTTTAGTTGCTCGGGGCATAGTAGCCCGCTTTTGCGTTGACGTTGAGGGGAGGTAATCCCCGGGGCGGGTTGAGTTTGACTTTGATCTTTCTCCAGTGGCCATCGTGCTGTTCGTTCGAGGGCACATAGCCCAGCACGTATTCGTTGCGGAGTTCGATGGCAATCTTGGTCACGATATCCTCAAGATCGCTCACGCTGTTGAGGGTATAAGTGCGACCCCCCGTAATTTCGGACAATTCGGTCAAGAGGGAGGGGCCTCGTTTTTCCTCCGGGGCATCGGCAAAGGGGTTGTAAATGCCGATCGCAAACAGTTGTGCGTCCGACTCTTTGACATACTCCTTGACGTCTTTTTCACTGTAACGGCTGTGGTTGTCGCCTCCATCGGAGATGATCAGGAGGGCCTTTCGCGGATAACGACCATGCGCCACTTTCTCGATTCCAAAATAAATCGCATCCAGGAGTGCCGTCTGACCCTTGGCTCGGTCAAAAATCACTTTCTTGGTGATGTCATCCAATTGGGACGTAAAGTCATGTTCCAGGTAGACCCGGTCATTAAAACCTACCAGGAAGAACTCGTCCTCAGGATTGGCCAGCTTCATGAACTGGATGCAGGCTTCCCGTGACTTGGCGATCTTGCTTGCCATGCTCCCGCTGGTGTCAAAAATGATGCCGATCGAAATGGGCATGTCCTGACTGCTGAAGTGAACGATACTCTGCTCAATTTTGTCCTCGTAGACGGCAAAGTTATCCTTCTCCAGTCCGGTTACAAAACGGTTAATGGAATCCGTCACGGTGGCATTCACCAGCACCATCGAGACGTTGACTTGCATGGGTTTTTGAAAGTTGAGCGGATCGGGCTTGGTCTGCTTGTTATCAGCCCCGTGGAGCGAAGAAACCACCATGAGAAGGGAGAGAAAAATGATATTCTTTTGGGATCTCATCCCGCGCCTCTCCTGGACAAAGTGACTCTGCTCGTCACATTTGTTGCCCCTGGCTGAATATGATATATACTTTTTAGCACAGGGACAATCCCTGTGCAACAACTTCGTTCATGAAAGTTTTCACCATTCAGGGCGATGCTGCCTTAGGGGTTGGAGGGAGAGACCCCTTGGAACCAGGGCCGTACATTAAAGTCATTATTCCGGTGATGACGGCACCACCACCGTACGAGTACCTCCACGAGTCTGAATGAAGCCAAGGATTCTAGCGGTCATCCCTGCACGGTTCGCCTCCACCCGATTCTCTGGGAAAGTCCTCACACCCATCGCCAACCATCCCATGCTGGAATGGGTCTTCCGGCGCGTTTCAAAGGCCAAAACGATTACGTCGGTTTGCATCGCCACCGACAACAAACGCGTCCAGGCCGCCGTGAGATCTTTCGGAGGAGAAGTCCATTTGACCTCTCGGCGGCATCGTTCAGGCACGGACCGGATCGCGGAGGTGGCGCGGCAGGTCACGCATCCGGTGATCGTGAATATTCAAGGGGACGAGCCCTTGATTGAGCCGACGGCAATTGATGAGCTCGTGAAGGGCTTCCTCCGATCAAATAAGCAATTTCAGGTCGGAACGCTGAAATCACCGATACGGCGGGAGGCTGAACTCCGTGATCCCAATGTAGTCAAAGTGGTAACTGGCCCTGGGGGTGAAGCATTATATTTTTCACGGTCCCCCATCCCCTACGTGCGGGGTCTTGAGCTTCACCGGCTGGACTTTTCCCGGCAAGACATTTTTTTCAAACACCTCGGGATTTACATCTACACGCGCAATTTCCTCTTGGAATGGCCCAGATTGAAATCTTCAAAACTGGAACAACTCGAAGCGCTCGAGCAGTTGCGCGTTTTAGAAAATGGTTATAAGATATGGGTCCTTGAAACTTCCTATTCGTCCCCAAGTGTTGATACACCTCAAGACGTCAGCATCGTGGAAAGCGAGATCGAGCGGCGCAAGATCAAGTTCTGAGGCTCTGGGCTCCGATCGGGTTCCAGTGGGGGGAGGATCATGTTTATGATGACCAGGGAGGGATTACGGTTATGAAGTACATCTTTGTGACAGGGGGAGTCGCCTCCGGGTTAGGCAAAGGCCTGGCAGCCTCATCGATTGGCGCGTTGCTTGAGAGCCGCGGGTTGCGTGTGACCTTGATGAAGTTCGATCCCTATCTCAATGTCGACCCGGGAACGATGAGCCCGTTTCAGCACGGAGAGGTCTATGTCACCGACGATGGAGCTGAAACCGATCTTGACTTGGGACATTATGAACGGTTCACCAATGCGCGGCTGACTAAGGATCATAACTGGACGACGGGGCGAATTTACGAGCTCATTATTGCCAAGGAACGGAGAGGCGATTATCTCGGGAAGACCGTCCAAGTGATTCCGCATGTCACCAACGAGATCAAGGCCGCCATCAAGAAGGTTTCTCACGACGTGGACGTGTTGATTGTCGAGATCGGCGGCACCGTGGGGGATATCGAATCGCAGCCTTTCCTTGAAGCCATCCGCCAGATGCGGAACGAGATCGGCCGGGATCACTCCGTTTTTGTCCACCTCACGCTGGTGCCCTTTATTCACGCCTCCGGCGAGCTCAAAACCAAACCCACCCAGCACAGTGTCAAAGAATTGCGGGGCATCGGTATTCAACCGGACATCCTGCTCTGCCGCACGGACCGGTTTCTCTCAAAGGAGTTGAAGGCCAAGATTTCCTTGTTTTGCAATGTCCCTGAAGAGTGCGTCATCACGGCCAAGGATGTGGATATTATCT
>JBAVHJ010000172.1:0-5757 GCA_049685715.1 Terriglobia bacterium
CCACCACGGTAGGTCAAGTTACTGACGGATGGTGGTAAGAGCCGTAGGTGCGCTGGCCCCTCCCAAGTTGGACTTGACAACCAAGGGCTTCGCTGGCGGAACGGCGGGCTCGGGTGCTCCCACCAGGGTGATAACGTAGTTGCCATTTCCGTTGTTGGTGAGCTTACCATTTGGAGGCGTAAAGAGGGTTCCCCCCTTTGTGATATAGGGCTGCAGAGTCAAGATCACGTTCGGGCTGACGATCGTATCCGTGACAGTGAGGTCCAGTCGCTGCTTTCCGATACGGTACACTGCCGTAACGATGGTTATGCCATCGTGTGGCGGTGTGACCGTGACCGAAGTGAGCACCGGCAACGAGCTGACACCGGCGGAGTTCTTCGCCGTCACTTGGAACTGCAGGACGGTGTTGGTGGTCGTTCCCACCGGCAGCGTGAGGGTGAAGCTGATCGTCGCGCCGCTGAAGGGATTCGGGGTGAGGACGATCGGTGCTGCTGGCGCAGTCTGGAGCCAGCTAAAGGTGCACGCCAGCCCTTGAGGATCGGTGCAGGTGGCCGTCATCGTTACCGGCGTTCCCGAACCCACGGTCAAGGCCGCGATGGGGTTGACGGTGGGACCCACTGCCGCGTTGACGGTAACCGTCATTGAGGCAGAGGAGGATCCGGCGCTATTGGTCACTGTCAGAGTGAAGTTCAGCACTGTTGTCGCTCCCACAATGGGTGCCGTGAAGCTTGGGGTCGCGGTCCCCGCATTCGTGAGAAGCACCTGCGGAACATCGGTGGCGGCCTGGACCCAAGAGAATGTCAGTGGGGCCGTCCCGGTAGAGGCGTTGCCGTTGAGCGACACAGCCGCTCCGGAAGCCACCGTCTGGTTGGAGCCGGCGTTGGCGACAGGGGCTGTGATGCTGGGATTGACGGTGACCGAAGTGAGCACCGGCGCTGAGCTAAGACCAGCGGAATTTGTTGCCGTCACCTGGAACTGCAGGACGGTGCTGGTGGTCGTTCCCACCGGCAGCGTGAGGGTGAAGCTGATCGTCGCGCCGCTAAAAGGATTCGGGGTGAGGACGATCGGGGCTGCGGGCGAGGTCTGGAGCCAACTGAAAGTGCACACCAGCCCTTGAGGATCAGTACAGGTGGCCGTCATCGTCGCCAGCGATCCCGAAACCACTGTCAGGGCGGTGATTGGATTAACTGTGGGGGGTGCTGGGTTGACCGTAACTGTCATTGAAGCGGACGAAGAGCCGGCGCCATTTGTTACAGTCAGCGTGAAGTTCAATACCGTCGTCGCTGCAACAAGCGGTGCTGTGAAGCTCGGGGTGGCAGTATTCGCTCCAGTGAGGGCCACCTGCGGAATATCCGTGGCAGCTTGAATCCAAGCGAATGTCAACGGGGCCGTCCCCGTGGAGGCTGTGCCATTGAGCGAAACAGCCGCTCCGGAAGTCACCGTCTGGACAGGACCGGCGTTGGCGACAGGGGCCGCGATCGAACCTGGGCAACCTGCAAGCGAGGGGGCCGCCGCACCGGGCCAGGGATTGAGCTGTCCTGCAAGAGTTCCTGCGGAGGAGGTATAACCGCCACACGCCAGGAACTGGATCGCCTCAAAGTTATTGGGGACGACCGGGGAGCCGGGAATGTTCTCCGGGAAGATATACGTCAAGATAGGGACGTGGTACTGGCCGTAGATGAGCCCGTTGGCGGAGGTTGTGGTTTGGCCGGGGACCCACGCGCCTTCAACTACTGACCGCATTTCTCTTGTAGGCGGGAGGAAGGTGCCGGAAGCGTTCATCACGCATTGCTTGTCAGGTTTTGTAACAATGGTCCCAAAGGGCGCACAGGGAGGTCGGAAGCGCCAACGACCTCTGACGGCGCCGGCGGGCGGACCTGGATCCACGCCAATGGTGCCCCAGTCACGGTCGGTCGTGGCTCCCGTGAGGGTGGCCAGATCAATCCCATAGAGGTGGATGGTGCGGGTCGGGTCTGTGGTCATTCCCTCAAACCGCGTTCTGACCGTCGCTTCGGTGCCACCGAGGACTGTCAGTCCACCGGTGCCGATAAGGAATACATCCGTCTCCACATAAACAGGATTGGTCCCCGACATAGTGAAGATGGCGACGTTACTGGTGATGGTGTGAGCAGAGATGTAGGTGCCTGCGGTTCCGTTGACAGGCCACGGTCCGGCAGTGGGAGCCGCCGCATTATCGGTGACAAGCGTTCCCGCGAAGGAGATGTAGTCACCCACCTCGAAGGGTGCTTGTTTGGTCGCGTCCGGGAAAGCGCCGGGTGCAGCTACCGGATCGTTGGTTGAGAAGCTGCCGACAAAGTTACTGCTCAGGTCCTTCGGTCGGTTGCCCAGAGGGCATAGAGGATCGTCGGCGTTGCCGGCAACCGACGGGTCCGCTGTGACGCGCGGCAGACACATGGGGAAGCCGGTCCCGCTCATAATCGTTGGGTTATCAGGGTCGAGAGTAAAGCGCATGTCCGGTGACATCGCCCGGCCGAATTTCCCGGTCGGGTCGTTGATTCGAACGCGGGTACCTGTGGTCGAATCCCCGATCACGCCGCCGACCCGCATTTCGCCAAGGCTGTAGTCGATAAAGTTGATGAACCCTGCACCGTTGTTCAGGCTCTGCTGGGAAATGTAGATGAGCCCGGCAATGTATGTGTCCCCGACGCGGTTGCCCACCGCCTCTACTGCATACTGGGTGAGGGGCGTTGGGACATCGGCCATGGCCAAGCCTGTTGCTAAGCCCGTGTAAGGGGCGGGGGATTGAGCGAAGAGTTCCTGCCACGTGAGCGCATTAGCTGGAAGGATCACGATGGTCTCCGAAGGCACGATCACGACGTGGCCGTTGACCTTTAGCGAACCCCCAGCGTGAGCGCCAGCACCAGTGCCGGTGCCAGGTCCGCCCAGCGTGGCCTCCTGGAGGAAGCCCGTGATGTCAAATTGCGTTGGTGTAACCGGCCCCTGGGCCATGACCGTGCCGGTCCAGGCCAGAATGGCAAGACACAACAGCGCCACTGTGAGTGACGCCCATTGCCCTTTGAGGCTGGTTCGCCTGCTTGTCTTTACTACCCTGTTGATGTTCATGAAAGTCTCCTTTGGAGTCTTGGTTTTCTTAGTTAAAAGAGCGTCATATGTAAGGGCCTGCATTGCCATCTTCCTTCCCGTGACTTCAGATCTGTCGCCTACTTCCTATCATCACCCCAGAGCCGCAAAGACGCACTACGAGGGCACTATAGAACGAGGTGACCCTCTTGAGGGCGGCCCTGAATGGCACTTCCAGATTTCTTGGCGGTTTGGAAGTACGTACCCCATCTAGCAGGCCAAGTACCAAACGGCAGTTAACGGAAGAACTTGATTGCGAGAGAGGCCGAGGTGGGATTTATATGATGATTCCTGCTCGAAGATCAGTCACATCAATCGCGTCGTCAAAGAATTGCAAGGAATAACATTATAATCATGAATACAACCACTTACGCTATCATTTGTGCCCTGGCATCATGCGTCTCATGTGGACACAAACCTAGGAACTTTAACTCCATCAAGAGTCTGCTAGTCGATTGTCAAACTAGGACAAGGGAGGGGAAGTGGAAGGATGGACAAGTGTATCAGAGGAATTCACTCAACTGCAACTGTGTTTCAGAATGAGTGCAGAGAGATTCACCCTTGTGGATGTCTCTCTCGCGTAATAAAGGGTGAGAGTGGGCCCCCCAAAATATACCTACGAATAAATTTTCTTAGTTGAAGTCCAGAGATAGGGCGTTCATGGAGGATGGGGATGTCGATTTGGAGTAATTAACTGATGGAAAAAAAGGGTTAACTTATGAACATCACCTCGCCCGGTTCAACAAGGCGAATCTCGGGAAGCCCGCTTCACAAAAGGAATCTCCTTCTCTCAAAGGGGAACGAACAAACCTCAACCTATTATCCTTATTTATTGGAAGTAGGGAACCGAAGACGATTTCCATTCCAAACCCCTCTCCCCCGGAGAATTTTGCTGGGAATCGAAGATTCAGCCCAGTACATGAGATTCAGAATGGAGGGAGCGGAAGGAATCGCAGCTGATGCTACGGTTGAGGGAGGGCTCAGTCTGGAGATGGGATCAGAAGCAACGAAGATATTCTGTGTGCTTTAGTCTCTCGATCCCCTTGGGTACCGCCCTCCCGATCTATTGGACCTTTTGTTTCGAATAGGGAAACACGTGGGGTCTTTCTTCAGCCGCTGCATCTGCGGATGCAGGCACTCCCATTTCGGCGGCTGTGCTTTCGGCTGACACTGTTTGGATCGTCGGGGTGTGGATTATGGCGCCTTCTTGGGCCTTCAAGAACACGAGCCGGTTGGTGTTGGAACGGTAATCCACCTGGATAAAGTCCCCCAGCGCAATTTGTCTCGTCGCTGTTAGATTGGCCAGCGGAAATACGATGTGCCGCTCGATGGTCCGCTTGAGAGGGCGGGCACCGTACTGTGGGTCCGTCCCTTCTTTCAGGAGGAATTCCCGCGCGGCTTCAGAGCAATGGAAGACAAATTTGTTCTCGGACTGCGAATTCAAAATACGCTGCTGCACATAGCTTATCTCGATGTCCAGGATCTTAGAAAGGTGCTCTGCCTTCAAGGGGCGGAACACGATCACTTTGTCGAGGCGGTTCATGAACTCAGGAGAAAACTTCCGCTTGGCTGACTCCAGCGCGGTCCGGTAGATGAACTCATCCGTCTCGGGGGAATCGTATTTCTGTTGGGCGGTGGCAAAACCCAGCCCGGTTCCCATCATCATGCGGCTGATTTCTCCGCCGCCCAAATTTGATGTCATGATAATGATGCATTTCGAGAAATCGACACGACGGTTATCACCCAGTGTGAGGGTGGCCTTGTCAAGGATTCCGAGTAGTAGTTTCCACAGCGCGTCGCTCGCCTTCTCAATCTCGTCAAACAAGACGAGAGTAAGCTTCATCCGATCAGTGTGAAATCGATCGAGCGCTTCCTGAGTCAATGCTGGCTGAGTTTCGCGATGACCCAGATACCCCGGAGGAGATCCCACAAGCTTAGCAATCTCATGACTGTGTTGAAACTCTCCGCAGTCGATCTTGACATAGGCGTTGGTATCACCAAACAAGACCTCGGCAGCCGCTTCGACCAGGCGCGTTTTTCCCGAGCCAGTCGGGCCAAGGAACAGGAGGTTTCCAATCGGGCGGCCGGGAACGGTCATTCCTGCCTGGTAGATCTGAAACAGGTCTGACATGCGCCGGACTGCACGGTCCTGACCGACCACTCGATCTTGAAGTTTATCTTCGAAGTCTTGAATCTGCGTGCTCCGCAGATCAGGGTTAAGTTCGGAGAGTTGATTGATTGGGGTTGCTGTGGCTTGAATTTCCATGGCGGACTCCTTAAAGCATCGACCTAAGATTGCTTCCTACCTATCCACCGTCTTTCACAATGTTCACAAGCAACTTGCGTGCCAGTAATTAAATCTAGTTTTAAACATTTGAAATAACATGATTTAATGTGAGAGCTAAGGTAGCGGCATATTACCTCTATGTTTCAAGGTGAGTCATGTGTCATTTTTTGTGATGAGAAAACAAACAATTATGGATGTGAGATTCGATCTTTTGCAAAGCAGATTAGTTTTGGGAGGCCGTAGAGCAAGGATTCTCCTCAATCTCCCCGGCTTTCAAACGAAGGAACTTAATAGGTGCCATTTCATTTGCCCAGTTTCGTCCTCGGAATTCCCGGCAGGGGATTAAGAGTGAAGGGGGTGTGCGGGGT
>JBAVHJ010000173.1:0-8902 GCA_049685715.1 Terriglobia bacterium
CGTCACATCTTCGCATTCTTCATTTCGCGGACGGCACCGGTTCTCACTCAGTGCCTCTCGGACAGAATGGTAAAAGGGGTCAGGCCTGGACATAGGACAAAGCCGACCTGGCCTTCTGCAGGAGCATTCGTAGCGTGGCATCACACTTGACGCGTTCTTCAAATCGGGCAATGGCTTTGCCGACTCCGCTGTATTTCTCTGCCTGGATCTTCTTCGCCAGCTCGCTCAGCGTCATCCCGCGGTACTGTCGCGCTCAAGACAAAACCATATTCTTTGTCTCGACTGACCCTTCTGTCCTATGTCCAGGCCTGACTCCGTATTCCCGTACTCGGTACCAGAGGAGATTCTTTCGCGCGCCACTCTCTTTTTGAGCAAATGCAGGTGGCAAGATCACCATCAGCTTCGTTGGACCCGGAGGAAGTGAAGCGTCCTGATCCGAATGAACCTGAGTCACACCCCCCGGGTCCACCAATTCAACCAAGACATGCGCGGCGATTGTCTCTCGCGTTTGGTTTTCTACAGGCAGGTCGACGAGGGTGCTGTCTGAGTGAATCTGAATACGAACGGTCCTCTCGTTTACCCGAATGCCCGTTTGTGCAAAACAAGAGCCAACGAGAAGAAATCCAAATGTCATGGCCCAAATAGTGCGGCTGGCCAAGTAACGCATCACCGCCACCCCATGGTTACGAATTCGATCTTGCGATTGTCTATTAGCTCCATCGCCACCTTAAAGAGAGCGGCCGGCAAAGGTTTCGCGATCTCTGAAGCCAAGATAGAAAATCCACAGTCGCACGGACCTTCGCCATCAGCCGATCCTGAGGATAATCAGGAACCGCTACCTATTTTTAACCGGAAGTATTGGGCTACCCTTAAAATCGAGTCTCTCTTAGTTGCCTCTCACTGGGTATTCTCCCACCGCGCTCATCCCTCGGCAATCTTAAACTCCTCTCTATACTCAATCGCGAAATGGGAAGATATGACCCTCTTGATTTGCGACGTGGAGAGGAGGAAGGGTCTTTTGTTGTCCCCCCCAGAGGAGTCCTTCGCGCTCATCTTCACGAATGGATTCATTGAGAGACTCTGCCAAGTACCGGTCGCAATACTCCCGCTAACGTGACATCCTGCCGGAAGCCAATAATTTAACTCTTGAGTTGACACCGCCACAGTCTTACAATCAATTCCCAGCTGAGCGATTGTTTGGAAGCTATTGTTCTTTGCTCAGCCAGGCGAACAAGTGGTATCGCCTTCCCCCGGATTACCCTGGTTACTCCATTTGCTGGCAGACAGTTTCATGAGGAGTTGGCCCTCCGACCCATCGGGGTCCGTGACCATGAATCAACTGGCCGACCCTTGTGAAGGGTTGCGATGTGACCGTCAACACAAACGCCGGCAGGAGAGGGCTCGATAATTTTGCGGTTGTAGTAAGTGGTACACCCCGGTGAGATGAATTTCGGTCCTCCTTCTTGCTCCGTCTGAATTGCTGAATTGGCCGTCAGACTTTCTGAACCTCAAGACCATTTGACCTCCCGGGGCTAATGCCAGTTTTGCGGTGTACCATCTGAATCCTCCTTCCTTTTGCCACAATTGGGACGGAGCCATGCGTTCGAGTATTAGATTAGTCCCCTGAAGATTCAACAACGAGCACTCAGGCCTGCACAGGGGACGCTCGTTGTCCGGACCATTAAAGAATTGTCCAAAGCCAAGACCTGCTCCCCTCTGCCCGCGGTTCGAGAACATGGGCGGTAACAACTTGAAGGAGGGCAGACTGGCAAATCCCCCGATCAGGTCACGTGATCAATGTGGAAAGAGAGAAATGACGGACTTGTCCAAGCCGGGCCGATCATCATTGCGGGCGCCCATGGGCGTCGGCACCTTGCGACGTTCCGCGTGATGACCGACCTGAAAATTTTCGCCAGGAGTCTTCAATGAGACATCTTCTTATGAAATTGCCAGGCCGTAACACCCCCTCATTCATATTTCTATTCGCTACCTTCTTTCTGCTCTTTTCGAACAGTCTCGGTCTAGCTGCGCAGGCCATTGCGGTCGACGTCGCCTGGCTTCCCGTCACCGACGCCGAGCGCAATATGAAGGCACCTGTAGTTGAGAAGGATTCTGGAGTTGAGGCCCTGTTTTGGCGGATTCACGTCATGGATGAGGTTCTCGGCGGGCAGGATCTTCAGAGGGTTTTGTACCATTATGTTCGCCTGAAGGTCTTCGACGAGAAAGGAAAAGCGAAAGCGGCCACCATCGACATCCCCTTTGGTGATAAGAACTCGATTCTCTATGTGAGCGGGAGAACCATCAAGGCGGACGGAACAGAGTTGGAACTGCAGAAAGAGAGCGTGTATGAAAGAACTCTCGTCAAATCAGGCCGCAGCCGGCAGAAGGTGAAGTCGTTCGCCATGCCCGGAGTGGAACCAGGCGCCATCGTGGAATACCGATGGAAAGAGATCCGTCATGATCCCAACTCGTTGTACATGCGTCTTCAATTTCAACGCGAATTCCCCGCCCAGAAGGTGACCTATTTCGTCAAGCCTCTCTCGCGCGACTACACCTCCTACTCGATGTCCATCTGGCCGGTCAACTGCAAACCTTCTCCTTTGACGTTGGACAACGCGGGCTTCAATCTGACGACCCTGGAAAATGTCCCCGCCTTCCGCGAAGAACCCATGATGCCGGGAGAAGCGAATGTGCGACCGTGGGCGCTTATCTTCTACAGCGATGGAAGGCGGCGCGAGCCCGAAAAGTACTGGAATGATGTTGGAAAAGAAATCTACAACGACCTCCTGAAGCCCGCCTTAAAGGCGAATGATGACATCAAACAGGCCGCCGCGCAGGCCGTGCAGGGAGCCGCCGGCGATGAGGACAAAGTCCTTGCCCTCATCCGTTATCTCCGCAGGAATCTGCGGGATCTTTTCGGTCCCCAGGTCACCGAAGCGGAACGCTCGAAGATTCTGAAGCAGATGCCCGGGAGCCGTGTCCGGACTTCGGCGGAGGTTTTCAAGAGCGGGGTCGGAACAGCCGATGAACTCAACACGCTCTTTGCGGCGATGGCCTCGCAAGTCGGCCTCGAGACCCGGCCCGCGCTCGTCGCCGACCGGGACGACATCGCGTTCCAGCCGCAGATGACAGAACGATACTTCCTGCGGAGCATTGACATGGCGGTCAACATTGGCGGGAAGTGGAAGCTGTATGACGTCAGCGCACGGCGATTGCCCTCGAACATGCTCTCGTGGCGTGAAGAAGGAATGAAGGCGCTCCTCAGCGACCCCAAAAAGCCTGTGTTTGTCGAATCCCCGCTCTCCCCTCCCGAAGCTTCCGCGAGTGTGCGTACCGCGAAGTTCACGTTGGCGGACGACGGGACCCTCGAGGGCGACGTAGATCAACAGTACACGGGCCACACGGCCTCTGCGCGTCGAAATGAACTGGTGGGCGAGACGGAAGCCCGGCAGTTCGATCAGCTGAAAGAAGAGATCACGAAAGTGTTTCCGGGCTCGGAATTCTCCGCGCCTCGCATCGAGAACGTAGATGACCCCGACCACCCTTTGAAAGTACATTACCACATCAAAATCCACGGCTACGCACAGCGCACAGGGAAGCGATTGCTGCTCCAGCCGTTGTTCTTCCAGCGGGGCGAGTCGCCGCTGTTCGCCTCCAGCGAGCGGCACTATCCGCTGGATTTTCATTACGGGTGGAAGGAACACGACGAAGTTTCGATTGCGTTTCCCCAGGGGTTCAGCCTGGACAATGCCGATAATCCGGGTCCGCTCCGCTTTGGAGAACCGGGGTCTTACGATCTCTCCATGTCGATGGTGAAGTCTCGCGAGCTGGTGTGTGTCAGGACTCTGATCTTCGGCAACAAAGGGTCAGTCTACTACCCTGCCAACCTATACCCGCAGATCAAAGCCATCTTCGATGAAATTCACTCTCGTGACAATCACACCATTTCCCTGAAGCAGGGCGCCGCGGCAGGTGGTCAATGAGATTCAAACTGGCGTTCCCATTTGTGTTCTTATTCATGAGCGGATTGCTGGCGGCCAAGGAAGCACCTCCCTGGGTGCACGATGCCGTGCGGCAGCCCGCCAAGTCGGATTACTCAACCAAGGTGACGGCGGTCGCCTTGTTCGAGGAAGAGCAGTTGACGGTAGACCCGGGTGGCAAGCGCGTCATGCGCGAGCGTGGGGTCATCAAAATCCTCCAACCCGGGCGTGAAAAGCCGGTAGCCTATCGTCCCTACAACACCAAGACAGGCCGTATCCGGGACTTCCGTGGATGGATGGTACTCCCCTCTGGGAAAGAAGTTGAGTTCGGGAAGGATCGCGTCCTCGACATCGCGATGTCGAAAAGCTACACCTACGATGAAGCCCGCGCCAAAGTGATGGAGTGCGACGCCGATGCTCCAGTGGGGTCGTTGTTCGCCTACGAAGTTATTGAAGAAGAGGATACCATTTTCACGACTTATCACTTCAGCTTTCAGGGGTCGAGTCCGGTCCTGATTTCCAGGTTCGTGCTGTCGCTGCCCACGGGCTGGGAGGCCCGCGGAACCATGTTTAACCATAGCGAAGTGAAACCACAAATCGACGGCAACACCTATACGTGGGAGCTTCGCAATTTACCATGGATCGAGGGTGAAGATTACAGCCCGGACTACCATGCGGTCGTGCCGCGACTCGGTGTGACCTATTACCCGGCGGCCACGAGCACAGCACCTCTGCAACCTTTGAAGGATTGGCCTTCCGTGTCTGCCTGGCTCTCCGGTTTCGTGGATCCACCGGCAGGGCTTACGGCAGCGACGCGTTCGAAATCCTCCGATTTGCTGGGATCGGCGAAATCTGAGCTGGACAGGATCCGGGCGATCGCCGCATTCGCGCAACAGACGAATTACGTATCCGTTCAAATGAACCTCACGCATGGCGGCGGCTATACCCCTCATACAGCGGATCAGGTCCTCTCCCGCAACTACGGCGACTGCAAAGATAAGACCACGCTGATGCGGGCCTTGCTGAAAGGCGGCGGGATCGATTCGTACGCCGTGGTGATCTATTCCGGCGACCGCGAATTTGTCCATCCCGAATGGCCTTCTCCAATGCAATTCAATCACGCCGTTGTCGCCATCAAGGTTTCACCGGAGACGATCGTTCCCAGCATCATTGACCATCCCCGGCTCGGCCGCCTGCTGATCTTCGATCCCACCGATCCCGACACGCCTGTCGGCGATCTCGACGAGGACGAGCAGGGCAGCTATGCCCTGGTGATTGCCGGCCCACAAGGCGATCTGGTCAAAATGCCTATGCTCCCGGCAGCCACAAACCGGATCGAGCGATCGGTGGTTGCAGAACTGGACCGGGAAGGACCTCTGTCGGCCCACATGCTGACGCAGTACTTCGGGCAGTCCGGCTCGCTACTCAGATCCCTTACGCGGCACAGCGCCGGGGATGAGGTCAAGCGACGATTCGAGCGGTCGTTCTCGCGACGCCTTGGCCGGGTGACGCTCAACAAGGTCGCGCCCGCCGATCACGCCGAGGAAGGCCGGCTCGATCTGGTGGTGGATTTCGGCGTCGCCCAGTTTGGTCAGTTCATGCAAGGCCGCCTCCTGATCCTCAAGCCCGGGGCACTGGTCCCCGATCCCGATTACAGCTTTTCCAACAAAGAGCGGAAGTGGCCTGTCAAACTGACGGCCATACTCCGCAAAGACTCCGTGATGCTGAAGGTCCCGGCCGGGTTCACGGTTGATGAGATGCCTGACCGGGTGGACCTGAAGAGTCCTTACGGTACTTACCGGGCCTCCTGGAAGTCGAATGGCGACGAGGTGACGTTCGAACAGTCTCTGGAGGTTAAAGACATGATCGCGGAGGCTTCGGAGTACAGCCGAGTCCGGGAGTTCTTCGACAAGCTGTCCGCGAGCCAGTTCGCTCCAGTCGTGCTGATCAAGAAGTAGGCCGCCCAAACGCATCCCTATCAATCATCACTGAATCTCAATCCCTGCGTTCATTGATCCGTCATGCGATCCAATGAAGTGCGCCTCGCCGCGTGTTTTGGCTGTTAGAGAGCCTGCACGAAGGCCACAACTCCCATGCCCAAGATGAAAATAAAGAGCAAGTTTCAAATTTGGATTGACACTCGAAAGAGGTATGATCTCAGCCACGCTCAAATCGAGGTGGCACGCAAACTCGGGATGAACCCCAAGAGCTACAGAAAGCTTGAAGTCCATCGAGAGGCGGATCAGCCAGTGTACTTTGGGATGACAAGGACCCCGGCTTACCCATGCATCCTCCCGATCCAGCACAGCCCACGAAGAGACACGCGCCGGTCCGCAGAAGCCCCGGATGTTCGCCATAATGGAAAGAAGGTAACTTGAAATGAATCATGAGGAAGTCGGGCGATTTTGGAACGGCAATGCTGGCGCCTGGACGAAGCTGGCAAGAGCCGGATATGACGTCTACCGGGACTACCTCAACACGCCAGCCTTCTTCGACATGCTTCCGGATGTGACGGGGCTTTCAGGACTGGATATCGGCTGTGGAGAAGGTCACAACACCCGACTGCTGGCAAGGCGCGGGGCCCATGTGACGGGCATTGACATTGCGGAGACCTTTATCGAGCATGCCCGTCAAGCGGAAGCGGAGCAGCCCGTGGGCATCGATTACGGCGTTGCCAGCGCGGTGGAATTGCCTTTTAGCGACACATCCTTCGACTTTGCAACAGGCTTCATGAGCCTCATGGATGTGCCCGAAACGGATCGAGTGCTCACCGAAGCCTATCGAGTTCTGAAGCCCGGAGGATTCTTGCAGTTTTCCATCATGCACCCCTGTTATGACACCCCGCACCGCCGGAATCTACGCGGAGAGAGGGGCCTCACTTACGCGGTCGAGGTGGGCGGGTATTTCCAAAATCTCGACGGGCAGATTACGGAGTGGCTTTTTGGAGCGGCTCCACCCCACGCGAAGCAGGGGTTGCCGAAGTTCAAGACGCCCCGGTTCACACGGACGGTCAGCCAATGGCTGAACCTGCTGATCGATACCGGCTTTCTGCTCGAACGGATTGCGGAGCCACGACCCAGCGATGCGACCGTTCTTGCCTGCCCCGACATGCAAGACGCCCAGGTCGTCGCCTACTTCCTCCACATCCGTGTGCGAAAACCGGGGCAGGCCACCGCAGCATTTGAGAAACGGCTGAGTGAAGCCACTTGGGAGAAGATATGCATGCTCTTCCCGGTGGAACATCATGCAGAAGTCGCCACAATCTTAGAAAATGAATGTGGAAATAATTTGCCTTTTCTGGAGAAGCTAGATAAATACCGGCTGGAACGCTTTCGGTATGCGGCGCTCAAGTTGAGTCGCGGAAGCGTCGACGAGCTGCGCAAAGCCGTGGAACTCGCAAAGATCGATTGGCGCGATTTGCTCGTGGCGGCCGGCTTTGCTGACTCACTCGACGCTCATACCCACTGGGAAGTTAAATGACCCCATTTCATTCGCCGACGCTTGCGAAAGAATGTGCGTCGAGGTGGCGTTTGCAATTGGGCGCCGGGAAGCAGAGTTGTCATGAAGCAAAAGATCGGCTACGTCTCTCTCGTCGTCCGGGATTATGATGAGGCCATCGCGTTTTATACGGGGGTTCTCCGCTTTAACCTGATCGAGGACACCCCGCTGGAAGGCGGAAAGCGGTGGGTTCTTGTCGCCCCGCCGGGGGCGCCGGAAACGGCCCTGCTCCTCGCCAAGGCGGCCACTCCGGAACAGGCAAGCCGGATCGGCAATCAAACGGGGGGGCGGGTATTCCTGTTTCTGCACACGGATGATTTTTGGCGCGATTATCACGATTTGATTTCACGCGGGATTCATTTCATGGAAGAGCCGCGACAGGAGTCCTACGGCACGGTCGCCATTTTCATCGATCTCTACGGGAACCGGTGGGACCTCCTGGAATTGAAGAGATCCTGACGAGGCGTCGCCGACTTTCGTGAAAGAGGGCTCTTGATTAGACCAGAAATCCCACCGAGTTGACATCGCAGACTCCGACAATTGGGGGTCGGCGACACCCAACGCGAAACGGACACCTCATCATGCATCATGTTCTCGCTGCCTTTTTCTCTAATAGGCGATCGTCGAATTCCTGGTCCTTAAGGAGCAATCATGAATAAGTGGTGGGTCGCATTATTCGGGACACTCTTCGGCGTGATGGTGGCAGGCAGCAACTCAAGATCGAAAGGCCCGGGCGACCTGCTGGCCAGAGTCGATCACCTCGTATATGGGACACCGAACTTGGATGACGGGATTGAGCAGCTCGCAAAATTGCTGGGGGTGCGGGCAACACCGGGAGGTCAGCACCCGGGCCGGGGAACCCGCAACGCCCTGATCTCGCTGGGTCCCGCTTCCTACCTGGAGATCATCGGGCCCGATCCGGATCAGCCAAACCCGCAAGAACCTCGCCCGTTCGGTATTGATCATATCGAAGCCCCCCGACTTGTGGCGTGGTCGGCGAAGGGCACGGATTTGGAACATTTGGTCAGCGAGTCTCGACGTCTGGTTGTGAACTTGGGAGAGGTCCTTTCCGGGAGCCGACGACGACCGGACGGCGTCGATCTATCCTGGCGTTTCACGGATCCACGGACGGTTTTGGCCGATGGAATCGTCCCCTTCTTTATTGACTGGGGGAAGACTTCCCATCCTGCCAGCACCGCCGTTAAAGGCGTCACGCTGATCAGCCTGAAGGCGGAACATCCCGACGCGGAACGAATCCAAAAAGTACTCGGCGCGCTTGGGCTCGACCTTCCAGTGCAGCCGGGCCCGGCGCCTGCGCTCATCGCGACCATTAACAGCTCACGGGGTCGCGTTGAATTGCGGTAATACAAACGTTGGAAATCGAGTTACATGAGGTAATCGGTGAATCTTCGCAGTAGGGGCGT